>JAASTM010000121.1 GCA_021767325.1 Spirochaetales bacterium | reverse complement strand
TCCTCCGCCGCCAGTTTTGCAGCTTCGAGTTTTTCCTGATACAGATAGCGGCTGGTACGGTTCAGCACATTTTCCACCACCGAGATTACTGCCGATTCGCTCACCGGCCGCAGCAGAAATCCGAAATGGGGGCCTCCCAGCCACGAACGCAGGAACTCCCTGTCATAGGTTCTCAACAGTACGATCTCGGGGATGTACGCTTCGTCCACCCGGGAATGCTCGGTCTGCAAAAAGCGCAAGGGGGAAAAGTCGATATCCGCATCCCAGAGAATCAGATCGGGAATCCGCTCCAGTTTTTCCGGTCCGGCGACCCCTTCAGCAAAATAGATTCTGATGATAGAGTGACCGAGCGTGCGGAGTATTTCTGCAATCGGGGAGTCTTTTTCAGTTTCAATGAGTAGTATTTCCGCCATGAGTGCTATCATAATGCACTTGAAATCATATTTCCACAGCATACAGTGAGAGGTACAAGGAGAATCTATGCGATCGGTTGAGTTTATTCGAAACTATCTTATGCATCCGGCGGGGTCCTGTCTGGCATCCTTCGGAGATACCAAGGTTATCTGCACGGCTACAATCGAAGAGAGTGTACCGCGTTTTCTGGAGGAGAGCGGATCCGGCTGGATAACCGCCGAATATGCCATGCTGCCCGGGAGTACCGGCGGCGGGCGTAAGCGGCGCGAACTGCTGAAGCGGGACGGCCGCAGCACAGAAATACAGCGGCTCATCGGCCGCAGCCTGCGGGCGGCGGTTGATATGGAGAAGCTGGGACCGGTTTCGATCCTGATAGATTGCGATGTAATCCAAGCCGATGGCGGCACCCGAACCGCTGCTATCTCCGGGGGCTGGGTGGCCCTGTATGACGCCCTGCGGGTCTTGGCCGAACAACAGGGGGTGCCGGGACCGGAGCATTATCTGCGGGGACAGATGGCGGCGGTAAGCGTGGGTATAGTTGACGGACAGATAGTCTGCGACCTCGACTATTGGCACGATTCCCGGGCCGAAGTCGATATGAACGTGGTCAAACTGGATGATAGGCTGGTGGAAGTGCAGGGAACCGGCGAGAAAGGCACCTTCGGAAGGGAGCAGTTGAACCGGCTCCTGGATGCCGCCGATGACGGTATTGCCGAGATCTGGAAGCAGCAGAAGCGTTCGCTGGGTATATAAAGAACGCAGCCGCTGACCGCTGATGCGGGGCGGCTGCGCCGGAAAGGTGTAATACCTGCCTTTATGTGGCCTTATGCGGCCTTATGCGGCCGACTTATTCGCTTTCGACCGGGTGGTCGGCATGGAACTGCTTCAGTCTGGCCTTCAGATCTTCCTCCTGATCGAGACTGAACTGTGATACGCAGGCCCGCAGCCCTTCAGTGTGCTCACTGCCGGTGATCTCCAGACTGATGGCGCTGATTCCGTAGTACAGCAGCTCCTCCACCAGTTCGCTTCCGGAAAAACCCGGGTACGAAAAGGTGAAATAGAACCCGTCGGCGATGGGTTTGTCCTCATCGTGGTCATATACGATGTCAAAGCCGTTCTCCACCAGGTGGTGCTTCATGATGCGTGCCCGGGTGCCGTACTCTTTCACATTCTCAACAAAGTTGTATTCGCCGTCGTTCACCGCCTTCAGCATTGCAGCTACCGCGTACTGGGCCGAGTGGCTGGTACCGGCGGTCAGGGTGTAGAGTGCTCCGTAGATCAGCGAGTGACCGAACAGGTCGGTGGGATAATAGCGCTTCAAATCCGGATAGCGGCGGTTGAACAGGGCATCGGAAACCAGAATCATTCCCAGCCTTTCCCCGGCGTAACTGAAGGCCTTGGATGTCGACAGCAGCAGCACGTAGTTGTCAGTGTAATGGGCAACAGTCGGCTGGTAGGGCGGTTTTCCCGGGCGGGAGTAGTCGTGCCGGAAATCCATTGCAAAATAGGCCAGATCTTCGATTACCGTTACATCATATTTCTGTGACAACTCGCCGATAATCTGCAGCTCCTGATCGGTAAAGCAGATCCAGGTGGGATTATTCGGGTTCGAGTACATGATCGAGGATATCTCGCCGGTCTGCAGATACGACTCCAGCTTGTCCCGCAGCTTTTCCCCGCGGTAATTGTATACATCGAAACTCTCGTATTCGTGGCCCAGCACTTTACACTGTTGTTTCTGTACCGGGAAGCCGGGGTCGATGAACAGGGTTCCCTTCCGGTTGTGATTGTTGCGGTTTGCTACCAGAAAGGTGGCAAAGCCGCCCTGCATCGAGCCGACCGTCGGCAGGCAGGAATTGGGGTTGATATCGATGTTGAGAAACAGTTTGGCAAAGCGGGAGGCTTCTTGCTTTAGCTCGGGGAGGCCGTCGATCATTGAGTATTTCGAGGCAACCCCGCTGCGCAGGGCCTCGATCTGAGCCTGAATGCCCACTTCTGGGGCCGGCAGACCGGGAACTCCCATCTCCATACGGATGTACTTATCGCCGGTCACCCCTTCAATTTCGTAGACCAGCTTGACCAGCTCACGGATACCGGCTCTGCCCATATCCTGAATATCGCTCTCCTCGATTTTCTGGCGTACAACCTCTGCATCGATCGGGGTATTTTCTCTTTTTTTATTCACCATATTAATTCTCCTTGTCTACTCGAATGCGGGCGTCTACCGCACTTACAAAGTCCGGACTACCGAGCAGCGGGTTCAGATCGAGCTCCGAAATTTCGGGTGCCGTTTCGACCAGAGCTCCCAGACGGATGAGAATGTCGGCGAACAGGTATTCGTCGATGCCTTCCTGACCGCGGGTGCCCTCGATCATTTTGTACCCCTTGAGGCCGCGAATCATCGTCAAAGCCTCCTCCTGGCTGAGCGGAGTAAGCCCGCTCTGTACATCCTTCAGCACCTCTACGAAGATGCCGCCGAGCCCGCAGAGCACCAGGTGCCCGAATCCGGGTTCGGATTTTACACCGGCAAACAGTTCCAGCCCGCTGAGCATTGGCTGCAGCAGGACACCGGTGGTCGCTTCTATTTTCATCAGCCGCTCGAACTCGCCGCGGACCCTCTCCTCGGTGGCAACATTGACCACCACGCCGCCGACATCTGATTTATGGACCGGTCCGACTACCTTCATTACTACCGGGTAACCGAGGGCGGCGGCCGCATCGGCGGCCTGGTCGGCAGTTGTGGCGACCCGTTCGCCGGCCCGGGGTATTCCGGCCGCATCCAGCAGCTGCTGCACAGCTTCCGGTTCCAGGTAGCCGTCTGCGGCGGCGGCAATAACCTCACGGATGGCCTGCCGGTCGATTTCCGGCGGCTCGGGCGGGGCGGCTTCCACTACCGGGGTTGCGTACACCCGGCTCAGCGCCCGGCCCAGTTCGACTTCATCGGGAAAGTTGATATTACCCTTTGAAAGGAAGTCTTCGATCTCGTTTTTCACATTGATGATGGACGGCAGCACCGGATAGATCGGTTTCTTACAGCTGTGCATTTTCCGGTGCAACACCTCGTACACATCATAGACTTCGAACAGCCCGGGGCTGCCGAAGATCACTACCATCGCATCGATGTTGTCGAAACGGCTGTCGCAGTAGTCGATAATGTCTCCCAACTGCTCGGCGGTTCCCGTGGCCAGGAAGTCGATGGGGTTGGCGGTCGAGCTTCCGGGGAAGAGTTTCTCCTTCAGCTCTTCGGCCGCCGGACCCTCGATGGGCGGAACCTCGAGTCCGCCGTGCGAGAGTGCATCGGTCAGCATGACCGCCGGTCCGCCGGCGTGGGTAATCACGGCAATCCGTTTTCCCGGCAGGGGCGGGTGCATGAACACCGAAGCCACCGTGGTCAGCTCGTCGCGGCCGTAACAGCGGACTATCCCGGCTTTACGGAACAGGGCGTCTACAGCCGTGTCGGAGCTGGCCAGTGCGCCGGTGTGCGAGCTGGCCGCCCGGCTACCGGCCGAAGATGATCCGGCCTTCACGGCAGCGATACGGCAGCCCTTGCGGATGAGTGATTTTGCGTGTTTCAGCAGTTTCTGCGGTTTGTTGATGCTCTCGATGTACAGCAGCTTTACCTTGGAGCTCTTTTCAGGGTCGAAGGTTTCGTCCAGATACTGCAGAACCTCCTCCACCCCGATCTGGGCGCTGTTTCCGACCGAAAAAACCTGCGAAAAGGTCAGGCCCTTCGGAATTCCGGCTTCCATGATAAACACCGCCGTCGCCCCTGAACCGGAGATGAAGTCGCAGCCCTGCGGGTCGAGTTTCGGGATGGGGGTGGTGAATACCCCGTTGTAGGTCGGCGTCAGGACTCCGATACAGTTGGGGCCGATCAGACTGCCGCCGTTCTCCTCGATTATTTTTACTACTTCATGTTCGATCTCGGCACCGGCCTCGCTCTCTTCGCTGAAACCGGCCGAGAGGATGATGAAGGCCTTGGTGCCTTTCTCTTCGGCCAGAATGCGGACTGTTTCGGTGCAGAGCTTGGCCGGGATCGCCAGAACGGCCAGCTCTACCTTCGGCAGATCGCCGACCGCAGGGTAGGCCTTCAGCCCCTGGACTTCCGACTCCTTCGGATTCACCGGGTACACCGGCCCTCCGAAATTCCCGGCAAGCAGGTTTTCGACGACCTTACCGCCGGGTTTCTGGCTGTTATTCGAGGCGCCTACAACCGCAATCGAGGCCGGTCTAATGAGTTCTTGTACAACCATTGGTATACCTCCGGTCAGTGGTTAAGATGAACGGTTCTCTTCGGCGAATTTGCGGCCGGCCTCCAGGGTGGCGATGTTCAAATCGACCACCTCCTGGCCCTTCCGTCCGAAAATGTATCGGATTCCCTCTTTCAGCTTCTCGAAGTCGATCTCCATGAACAGGGAAGCCGCTCCGGCCATCACCATATTCATGCCGCGGCTGTTCTTCAGGTCCTTGGCCATACCGTCGGCATCAATGGCTACGTGCTGCGGAACCTTGTTCACCTCTTTCAGGATTTTCTCCACCTCCGGATAGTTGGGAATATTTTTAAACGGAGTCGTGTTGGTTACCAGCCATCCATCGGTAGAGAGATAGGGCAGATAGCGCAAGCTCTCCATCGGTTCGACCGAAAGAATAATGTCAGCGGCTCCCTTCGGGACCAAATCGCTGTAGATAGTCTTGTCCGAGATGCGCAGGTGCGACTGCACATCGCCGCCGCGCTGGCTCATGCCGTGAACCTCGGCCTGTTTCAGGCTCAGCCCCGACTGCACAGCTGCGTATCCGATGACGGTTGCGATCGAGAGGATGCCCTGACCCCCGACGCCGGCCAGAATTATATCGAGTTTCATTACTTGCCTCCCTGTTCTTCTGCTTTTTTCAGCTTGGCGCGCCGCAGTTGGGTCTGTACGCATTCGCGCTTCGGGATAATAACCGACACACCCTCGTAATCCAGTTCATCTTTGATGATTTGAACGAACTCATCGTGGGTGTTTCGCTTCGGAATGATGCTGCGGATGTGATCGGGATGCACTCCCAGCCCTTCGCAGATCTTCTGCAGCCGGCCGGTGGCGTGACTGTTCTGCCCTCCGGTCATTGCAGTAGTAGAGTTGTCCAGGATGAACACGATGATATTGGTGTTTTCGATTACCGCATCCAGCAGACCGGTCATACCGCTGTGGGTAAAGGTCGAATCTCCGATTACCGCCGCACTGGGGTAGAGGCCCGCATCGGCGGCCCCTTTGGCCATGGTAATCGATGCGCCCATATCCACACAGCTGTTGATCGACTCATAGGGCGGCAGCGCGCCCAGGGTGTAACAGCCGATGTCGGAAAACACGTGTCCGTCACCGTATACCGATTTTATGGCTTCATTGATTGCGTTGTAAGAGTCGATGTGGCTGCAGCCCGGGCAGAGAGCCGGGGGCCGCGCAGCGATTACATCCGGGGCCGGGGAGGCCGGATGGGCAGCCAGACCCAGAGCCTGGCGTACGAGGCTCGGATTGAGCTCGCCGTCCCGGGGCAGTTCGCCGGTCATGCGCCCTTTGACCTTGGCCGGGCCGCGGTCCAGCAGTCCGCGCAGTTTCTCTTCGACCACCGGCATGCCCTCTTCGACCACCAGAATCTCGTCGCATTCGGCGACCATTCGCTCAATATGCTTTCGAGGAATGGGATATTGCGAAAGCTTTAAGAGCGGGTAGGGACACTCCTGGTCCTGAAAATTCTCCATTACGTAGTTGAAGGCGATACCCGTGGCAATAATGCCCATTTTTTTGTTGCTGCCTTCGTAGTAGTGGTTGTACGGAGAATTGTTGGCAGCCTCCTCCAGTGATGGCTGCTTTTCGAGCAGCAATTTATAGCGTCCGCGGGCGATCGCCGGCAGCAGTACGAACTGCCGTTTGTCTTCCGGCATGCTCATTTGGTTCTCTTTGAGCGGAGCCCCGCGGGTTACACCCGAACGGCTGTGGGCGATACGGGTGGTTAAACGCAGTACTACCGGGGTTTGGAATTTTTCAGAAATTTCAAAGCCGGTAAAACACATCTGATAGGCTTCTTGTTGATTACTCGGCTCGAGTACCGGCACCATCGCAAAATCGGCCAGTACACGGCTGTCCTGTTCGTCTTGCGAGCTGTGCATGCTCGGATCGTCGGCCACCGTTACAATGATGCCTCCATTTGCCCCGGTGATTCCGGAGTTGATAAACGGGTCGGCGGCTACGTTTAAGCCGACATGTTTCATCATCGCCATGGTTCGTTTCCCGGCGTAGCTCATACCTAATGCGGCTTCGACCGCGGTTTTTTCGTTTGCAGACCAGGTTCGATGAATATTCTTCTCGGCGGCTTGCGTGGAGTGCTGTACGTATTCCATAATTTCAGTAGAAGGGGTTCCGGGGTAGGCATAAAATCCGGAAACCCCAGCATCCAAAGCCCCCTGGGCGACAGCTTCATCGCCTAATAGCAAGAGAGTATT
>JAASTM010000120.1 GCA_021767325.1 Spirochaetales bacterium | reverse complement strand
TATTACATATGAAAAAAATTCGCGTAATGATCGTCGACGATTCAGCTTTGGTAAGAGAGACTATCAGCAATATCCTGAACAGTGATCCGCAAATCGAGCTGTTCGCCACCGCTCCGGATCCGATTGTGGCCATGCGCAAAATGGAGACCGAACGGCCCGATGTGATAATCCTGGATATCGAGATGCCGCGGATGGACGGACTGACCTTCCTCAGCCGACTGATGACCGAAAGTCCGCTGCCGGTTATCATCTGTTCTAGCAAATCCGAAACCGGATCTTCCAATGCGCTCAAGGCGATGGAGTACGGGGCGGTCGAAATCATCCAGAAACCCAAGCTGGGCACCAAACAGTTCCTCGAAGAGTCGAAGGTCACGATTACCGATGCCGTCAAAGCGGCCAGCCAGGCGCGTCTGAAACCCCGTGGCCGAGCAGGCGGCGGCCCGGCCGGGGGGCCTGCAGCTGGGGCAGGCCCGAAGGTCAGCCCCCGCGGTCGTCCGGCCACTTCAACGCCGGCCACCGAGGCCCCGGCTGCCCAACGGGAGCGCTATACCAAGCACACCGCCGATGTTATTATGCCGGCCGCCGCCGGCAACTACACCATCGAGACTACCGAGAAGGTGGTAGTGGTGGGCGCATCCACCGGCGGCACAGAGGCTCTCAAAGTGTTCCTTGAAATGATGCCGATCAATGCACCGCCGATTGTCATTGTTCAGCACATGCCCGAGAAGTTCACCTCGGCCTTCGCCCAGCGGCTGAACGGATATTGCCGCATCCAGGTAAAAGAGGCTGCCAACAACGACTCTGTGCTGCGCGGCCAGGCGCTGATCGCCCCCGGCAACCGGCACACCCTGCTCAAGCGCAGCGGTGCACGGTACTACACCGAGGTCAAGGAGGGACCGCTGGTTTCCCGCCACCGTCCTTCGGTGGACGTCCTGTTCCGCTCGGCCTCCCGGTATGGAGGGAAAAATGTGGTGGCGGTGCTGATGACCGGAATGGGCGATGACGGGGCTTCAGGTATGCTCGAGCTCAAACAGGCCGGCGCCTACACGATCGCCCAGGACGAAAAGTCCTGCGTTGTGTTCGGTATGCCCAAGGAGGCGATCAAGCGCGGCGGCGTAGATACTGTAGTGGCCCTGGAGAAAATCGCGGAAACAATCCTCGAAAAGGCGAAAAATTAACTAAAATCGATATAAAATCGATCAAAATTCAGTTGCGTTCATTCTATCGGGAGTGTAGTATACATTATTCATGACTTTATTGACTAATTTGGTCATTGAGTCATATAAAGAGAGGATGTATGCTATGCCGAAATCATTTAACGGCACTGAAAAGGAGCGTATTCGTTCGACCCTGCTCTCTAAGGGGTATGAGATGTTTTCGAGGGTCGGTGTGAAAAAGACCTCGATTGATGAACTGGCAGCCGCCGCGGGCATCTCGAAGGGTTCGTTTTATTCCTTCTTCGAATCGAAGGAAGCGATGGTGCTGGAGCTCTTCGAGCAGGAAGAGCGGAGCAGGGACGAATTACTGCAGCAGCTGCAATTCTCCCCTGAAGAGGTTTCGATTGAGGATTTCTTTCTGCAGATCGGCCGCTTTATGCAGGAAAGCCGCCTGATAAAAACCCTGTATAAAACCGGGGAGTTTGCAAGCTTTAGCCGGCGGCTTTCCGACCAGGCTCTGCTCGAGCATCAACAGCAGGATACTGCTTTTGTAGAAGCCGTACTACACCACTTTCGCCGCGCCGGGCTCCCGATGGAGATAAGCAGCGAAACATTCGGGGCGGTACTGCGGCTGCTGTTTTTCGCAGCCCTGCATGAGCGGGAGGTCGGGCCGGGATATGACCGGGGGCTCGCCTTCTTGTTTCATTCGGTGGCTGAAACTTTGAAATCACGGGAGAAGCCTAGTGAACTCTGATTCAATTATCACTGTAGAAGGTTTGAGTTTTCGTTATCCCGGGCAGAAGCGTGATACCCTGCAGGACATCTCCTTCCGTGTCACTCCGGGAGAGATATTCGGCTTTCTCGGCCCGAACGGCGCCGGCAAGAGCACTACCCAGAAAATTCTCATCGGCCTGCTGCAGGGCTACCGAGGCCAGGTACAGCTGCTGGGGGCCTCTCTGCACAAGTGGAACCGTTCGCTGTTCAATAAAATCGGAGTCTCGTTTGAATTGCCGAACCTCTACGGGCGTCTTACCGCCCTCGAGAACCTCAAGCTGTTTGCCTCATTTTATACGGTACCCACTGCGGACGCGAGCAGTCTGCTCGCGGAACTGGACCTGCAGGAGGCCGCCGACCGGCGGGTGGAGAGTTTTTCAAAGGGTATGAAGATGCGACTGAATGTTTGCCGGGCTCTTCTGCCCCAGCCGCAGCTGCTGTTTCTCGATGAGCCGACCAGCGGATTAGATCCGGTGAATGCGCGCCGGATGAAGGATTTGATCCGACGGAAAAAGGAATCCGGAACAACGGTGTTTCTGACCACCCACAATATGGAAGTGGCGGCCGAAATCTGCGACCGGGTGGCATTTTTGGCCGACGGACGCATAGCCGATATCGGCGCCCCGCACGAGTTCATGCTGCAGGCTGGAAGCGGAAAGCTGCAGGTAGAGATAGAGGCGGACGGTCAGCTGCTGCACAACGAGTTCCCGCTGGAAGCCCTCGGTGAGAACGAGCAGTTCCGCAGCTTTCTGCAGCGGGGCCGGGTCCGCAGAATACACAGCCATGAGGCTACTCTGGAGGATGTATTCCTGCAGGTGACCGGAGAAAGGCTATGAACACTCGGGCTTTACTGACTTGTCTGCACTTCGATATTCGGCTGCAGTGGCGCAGGGGCCTGTATGTGGCCTACCTGGTTGTTATTCTGTTTTACACGGCGGCCCTTCATCAAATCCCCTTCCCGGGCCGGCAGCTCGGAACCGTAGTACTGCTGTTCATAGACAGCAGCATGCTCGGCTTCTTCTTTCTCGGGGCGCTGGTGCAGTGGGAGCGGGAGGAGCACCTGTACGAAGCACTCTTCACTACCCCCTTCTCCCCTGCGCATTTTCTGCTGTGTCGAACCCTCTCTCTCAGTCTCCTGACCCTGGCAATGAGCCTGGTCCTGGTAGGCTTTTCGGTCGGCCTGCCGGCGCACCCACTGCAGCTGGCAGCCGGAGTGTTCGGCGGAGCGGCATTCTTCGTATTTTTCGGGTATCCTTTGGCATTGAAAACCCGCAATATCATCGCCTACTTCCTTACCGCCAGTCTGTACAGCCTTCCGCTGGTGCTGCCGATGCTGGAGCTGTTCGGAGTCCTGCGCAGCACCTGGTTTTTGGTACTGCCTACCGGTGGTATGCTGGCTTTGATCCGTATCGGAGTGATGGGAAGCGAGGGCAACACCGCTGCAGCTATAGCCTCGCTGATCGTGTGGACTGCCCTTATGGCTCTGTTATCACACAAACTGAGCCGGCCGAAGCATGCGGCCGTACCGGGAGGGTGAGAGCATGAACGGGCTTTCCGCAATGCTAAAATCAGATCTGCGGTCGATCCGCCGCGATCCCATGCTGGCCCTCATGGCGCTGGCTCCGGTTTTACTGGGGATTGTACTGGGAGTACTGCTGCCGTATGTTGACATGCTCTTGAACCGGCACCTGGACTTCGACCTGAGTCCGCATTTTCCCATTATTGCTTCCCTGTTTTTACTGCTGCCGCCGCTGCTGGCCGGCAGTATCTTCGGCTTACTGCTGATTGAGGAGCGGGACAGCCGGGTTCCCGAGGCACTTAGTGTCACACCTCTCGGCCGCACCGGATTTTATCTGTTCAAATTCCTCATTACGCTGGGCTGGGCGATTGCATTCGAACTGATTTTCATAAGTGTTAATATAGCGGTTGCCGGCTCGCTTCTGTTTCCTATAGAGCTGCTCCGGTCCCCGGCCCTCCTGCTGCTGATACCGTCGGCGGCACTGCACGGCGCGTTGGTGCTGCCGCTTCTGGCCCTCTTCGCCGGCGACCGCATCAGCGGGATGGCGCAGCTGAAGCTGTTCAGCAGCGTGATTGTACTGCCCCTCTTCTGGTATTTGCTGCCGCAGCCGCGGCCGGCCGGGCTGCACCTTCTGTATCCTGTGCCGGTTTCGGCGGCATTCCTGCAGCTCGCTGAGAGTCAGCTGAGTGCTGCCCTGAATGCCCTCTTGGCAATCGGACTGGAGAGCATCCTGTTGATCCTGGCCTGGAAGCTTCTCAGCCAAGCAAAGCAGCTGCCGATTCAGCTCAGTCTGAGGTTTCACAAAGGGGAATAATCGAGTAGACTGCAGTGAACAGCTTTTGGAGGTTGAATGATGAGTCCTTTCGAGATAATTATGCTGCTGTGCTTCGGTTCAGCCTGGCCGGTATCCATCTATAAATCTATAACCAGCCGCCGGACCGGCGGCAAGAGCGTTACCTTTCTGTTCATTATCGGCACCGGGTATGTCGCCGGTACCATCCATAAGATATTCTACTCCTTCGACCCGGTCATCGCGCTCTACATTTTGAATGCACTGATGGTCAGCACCGATATTGTGCTGTTTTACCGCAATAAAAAACTCGAGGCGGCCGAAAACGGCTGAGAAGTTCACCTACTTAAAGAGCTCCGGCGGTCGGAATTAATATGGTGAACCGGTTTCCGTCAATATTCTCATATGAGATAGACCCCCGCAGCTGACGAACTAGCTCGTGAATTATACTGAAACCGACCGAGTCGGCCTCCTGAAACAGTTTTGTGTCAAACGGGTTTCCGTTATCGCCGATATGGATCCTGACCGTTTCGGCCTCCCGCCGGCAGGTCAGACGTATTCGTCCGGTCGAGTCATCTGAGAAACTGTGCTGTAGCGAGTTAGAAATCAGCTCGAACATTATCAACCCTACTGGTATCGCCTGATCGATGTTCAAGAGAACCTCTTCTACCTGCACGTCGGTCAGCACATTATAACTGACGTACTTCTCCAGGGTCAGCAGATAGGCCAGCAGGCTGGGCAGATAAGTGGACAGATCGATTTCAGCCAGATTATGAGAGCTGTAGAGCTGCTCATGAACCTGCGAGATGGTGTAGATCCGGCCGATATTATCGTACATAGCGTTCTTCACCGCTTCGTCCGTGATGGAGGTGTACTTCAGGTTGAGAATACTGAGCACCAGCTGAAGGTTGTTTTTCACCCGGTGATGGACCTCCTTCACCAGCACCTCCTTCTCATGCAGGTTCCGCTTCAGCTGCAACTCGCGCTCAGCTATTTGCTCGGCCATATGAAGCATATTCGCCGACACATACTGTATTTCGCGGTAATTATCACTCTCCGGTTCGGCGGGCCGGTAATTCCCCTCGGCAATTTCACGAATGGTTTCCATCAGCTGTACAATCGGTTTGACAATCCGCCTCCGGCTGAAATATGCCAGAGCTACACTCAAACCGCCGGCCAGCAGCATCAACACCACCAGCGAAATGATCATCCCCCTTAGAAGTGCGAATGCACTCTGCTTGCCCTGCATCACCAGTACCGCCCAGTTGGTAGGCTTGATCAGCGAGGTGCTGCAGAGGACCTGCCGCCCCCGGAATTCGGTTTCGAGGGTACCGGTTTCTCCGTCTAGTATCTTTCTTACCACCGCACTATTCAGTATATTCTCCTGCTGCAGGATCAAGTCGCGGTCGGGGTGTACCAGTAAACTCCCCTGACTGTTGGTGATAACCAGCTCGATCTTCCCCGATGAGGAGGTCTGTGTGCCGATGTAACTCAAACGTTTGAGCCGGATGTTCCCAACCAGATAACCGGGGTCCACCGGAAAAGCCACCGCAACCGTCGGATCACCGGTGTATGGTGAAATAAAGCTGCTTGACCACACCACCTCGCCGCTTTCAGCGGCTTTGCGGAAGTACTCCTGACTGCTCTGATTACTCCCGATCAGGTTTGTATTGTACGGTGAAGTGGCCAGAACCACTCCCCGTTCATCCAGGATCTGCAGCGATTCGAAGGCATCAAACATCAGCACCGTATTGTGCAGCCGCATCTGCATCTCGGCAATACTCTCTTCTGTAATATCGGTCTGTGCTGCCACCCACTTGCCTACCGAATCTATATGCTGCAGAAAGGTGTCGATTTCACGGGTTATTGCGGCACTGATCATCGAGTTCTCAGAAAAAACCGAATCACGAATATGGCTGTTGAACAGGATGGTAACCGCAACCAACAGCAGCAACAGGGGCACCAGAGAGGCCAGCAGCAGGTGATCCAGAAGTACTGATCGGAGGAAACGGGGCTTTCTACTCATGCGCGTTTACGAATTCTCCGTTCCGAATGGTTTTGATGTATATCTTCCGTTGTGCCTCGCCGTACGCATTGAAGCTGATGGTCTCCTCGAATCCCTCGAAACGCTCCTCTAACAGGGTCTGCTTCAAAGGAGTGTTTGTGGCCTGCATACCCAGTGCCTGCGCGACCAGCCACATAGTCTCATATCCGATAGCAGCTCCGACAGAGGCTTTTTCTCTGAACCGTTCCTGATACTCTTGATACAGCTCCCCATAAGCACTGACATGCCGGTTCGAAGAGTACAGGTTTGGGATATAGATATGCTCGACGTACGGACCTCCCTGCTCAATGAGCTCCTGGTAAGCTGCCCAGTCGCAGCCGAGAATCGGGATGCTCACCCCGCGTTTGAAGAGCTGCTGTGCCACTAAGGCCGTATCCAGCGAGGCTGCCAGCACTAATACGGATTCCGGATCAGTGCTCATCAGCTGACCTGTCAGCAGATGAAATTCATTGCTGTTGAGTGAATTATACGTATACTTGGACTCGACTCTCCCGCCCAGCCGCTCAAAATATTTTTTGAACTCCTGATAGTAGTTCTCAGTATAGAGTTTGTTGGCCTCATCGATCAGGGCAGCCGTCTCCCTCAACTGCAGCTCGTTATACGCGAACTCTGCCAGTGCTTTGGCC
>JAASTM010000119.1 GCA_021767325.1 Spirochaetales bacterium | reverse complement strand
GAAAAAGAGTTCGCCGGCCGGGGTGTTTCGTACTGTGCAACCTGTGACGGGCCCTTCTTCAAAAATAAGAAGATGCTGGTGGTCGGCGGTGGAGATGCCGCCTGCGATGAGGCCAGTTTCTTGGCAAACCTTACCGATAAAGTCGTAATGATCCACCGCAGGGATAAGTTCCGGGCTCAGCGCTCGCTGGCCGAACGAGTCATGCGGAACCCGAACATCGAGGTTCGTTTCAACACCGAGATCCGCGAGATCAAAGGTGGTATGAAGGTGGAGGGAGTGGTCCTCGAAAACAACCAAACCGGTGAAACCTATGAGGAAGAAATGGATGCAATTTTTGTTTTCATCGGTTCAATCCCGCAGACGTCCCTTGTACCGGATGTGAAAAAGGACGAAGCCGGTTATATAATAACCGATCAGAATATGGAAAGCGACACCAGCGGCCTGTATGCCGCCGGAGATGTCCGCTCATCTCCCTTCCGGCAGCTGGTAGTGGCCGCCGGCGAAGGAGCTATAGCCACCCATTGCGCGTCGCAGCGAATCGATGCTATAAAAGGGGAAGCATACGAATAAACTCTTTTTTAGCAGGCGTACATGGTGCAGACAGCATCTTTAGCAAAACGTGTTTTTTTAACATTTACTATTCTTACGACTTTGAGTGGAACCGGTCAGTTATGGTCGGTTCCGCATTTTTTTCAGCCGGCGGAAGCCCGGGATAGCGGGATAACTGCCAAGGCAGAGCAGATGACCGCCGCGATGAGCGACACAGAGCTGCTGGGCCAGGTGTTTCTGCTCGGCTATTTCGGCCAAACCCCTTCTCCTCAAATTCTCGACTGGATACGAAATAAACACATAGGCGGAGTGAAGATCTTCGGCTGGAATGCGGAAAACCTGCAGGAGCTCGGCCGCAGCATAGAGATCATGCAGTCGGCTGCAACGGAATCAAGACTCCGCATACCGCTTTTCATCGCCACCGACCAGGAGGGCGGCTGGGTACGACACGTAAAAGGTGATACCTCGATCACTCCCGGTAACCTCGCAATCGGGGCGACCAACCTGCCCTACGATGCATACTATACCGGCTTGTATATCGGAAAAGAACTAAGAAGCCTCGGCATCAATATGAATTTCGCCCCTACCGTCGACATATACGGAAATGAGAATGCCCATGTCATCGGGCCGCGGGCATTTGCCGAAGATCCTCTGACCACTGCTCAATTGGGTGTCGCCTATTTTCACGGAATGGAAGACAGCGGAATCATCTGTACTGCAAAACACTTTCCGGGACACGGCAAGGCCGATGAGGATTCGCACGGCACTCTACCAGTCATAAGCAATGACTTCGCGAGTCTGTGGGAGGAGGATTTGCTCCCCTACCGTTTTCTGATCCGCGAAGGTCTGCCCGCCTTGATGAGCGCTCATCTCGCCTTCCCGAACATCATCGAGGAGACTGTACCCGCATCGCTCTCCCCCTTTTTTATGCGGGAGGTGGTACGCACGCGGATGGGCTTCGAGGGAATCGTCATTACCGACGACCTGCGGATGCACGGGGCACTTCAGAACGGAAACAGTATTTCCGAAGCCTGCCTGCAGGCCCTCAAAGCCGGTAACGATATGATCATGATCTCGCACGATTTCGACATTTACAGGAGGGTTTGGGATCTGCTGTATACAGAACTGCAGGAAAACCCTCAGTTCAGAAGCAGCCTCGAAGCCTCGGTCACCCGCATTCTGAAGATAAAACTACGCTACCTCAAAGGCCCCGAGGCAGTTCCCCTGTCCCCCGACCCAGCGGCAATCGAAAAGACAATCCCTCTGGCGGAGGGAAAAGAGTTTTTCTTCAGTCAGGCCTGCCGCAGCGTCTCGCTCATTCAAGACGGTAATATACCTATAGAGGGTGAAAACCAGGATATATTGCTGGCAGGACAACTGAACACGTTTCTCTCTGTCGGACGCCGGTACTATCCACAGGCCGATACCTATTATTTTCCTTACTCGCCGTTCTATGAGGCCGAGGAACAGTATATATCCTCCCTAAAGGCCAGAGCCGCCCGCTACGATACGCTTATTTTTTGTCTCGCGAACCCGAACAGTGCGGAGGTTCTCCGGCAGTTGAGAGGCATCGATACAAAGATTATTGTAATTTCGGTTCTGACGCCGGTGTACCTGCGCAATATACCCTGGATCGGTACCGGACTGGCTGTATACGGAACCGGCGAGGATTCATTCACCGCCGGTTTTGCAGCCCTGAAGGGAATGATACCGGCGGAAGGAGTCGTGCCCATCCGCATGCATAAAGAAGAACGATCAGGACAAGCGAGCCCCTCACCGTGATTTGGCAAAGGGTAGACCGGGATACTTTTACTGACCTCCTCAGATTCATCCTGCCGCTCGAGCATATCTGCGTGAACTTTACCTCCCGTCTGCTGCAGCGCAGCCGCCCCGAACTGCCTTCGCCGCGCGAGGCGGCAATTTTCATCGGCATAGCCGGTGGGAAAATAGCCGCCGCGGTTCTGGTTACATCCAAGGGCCTGCTGATACCGGTTCACAGCGACAATCTCAATCTGACTAATGAGCAACTCCAGCCGCTGATTACGTACGTGTATCGCTATGTCAGACGTCTCTATTGCCTGATAGGTATCGAGGAGACTGTAAGGCAGTATGAAAACCTTTTGAAAAGCCCGATAGATGTGCGGCGTTCTCATTACCTGATGGTGCGACCAAAGACCCGGCCCCTCAGTCCGCTGCACATCTCAGCGGATATCCACATTCACACTCTTACGGAAAAAGATGTTCGCCGTGTATTTCCGCTCGAAAAAGCATATCAGTTCGAAGAAGTAGTCGTCCATCCCGAACGCTTTAACCCATCTGCCTACCTGCTGCATTTCAGAAAGGTAGTCAAGACACAGCGGATTCTGTTTGCGACCCTCGATAAAACCCCTATTTCAAAAGCCGGGACTAACGCAATCGGGGTCAACTACACCCAGATTGGTGGTGTATACACCGCCCCGGAACAGCGTGGGCATGGATTCGCACGGGCGCTGATGCACCGTCTGATAGAAGAAATACAGGCTTCGGGACGCAGCTCGGTACTGTTCGTCCGTACGGGCAACCGTTCGGCAATTCAACTCTACCGCCGATTAAATTTTGACATAGTAGGCCGCTATCAGATATCCTATACTAGACTAGAGTAAGCGGGGTTTATATGAAAATTTGTATGATAGCAAGTGAAGCGGTTCCTTTTGCCAAGACCGGCGGCTTAGCCGATATAGTGAACTCACTGTCAAAAAAGTTGTCGCTGATCGGTCATGACGTACGGATATTGATGCCCCGGTACGCCTCCATCTCTACGGAAAATTTTGATCTCATTACAGAGGATCTCTCAGTACCGATCCGATTTGAAGAGGAAAAGTGCGGTATTAAACAGGGACTACTCCCGAACTCCGAGGTTCCGGTGTATTTCCTCGAGCATCCGGCTTTTTCTAAGCGCCCCGGCTACTACGGCAGTAACGGCAGCAGCCCCTATCGTGACAACCACTACCGCTTTGCACTACTGAGCCGGTCTGTTTTTCCCCTGTGCCGGTATCTGGACTGGATTCCCGACATTCTCCACAGCCACGACTGGCAGGCGGCGCTGGTTACCGCCTATCAACGGGAATTCGAGCTGGAGGAGGAATTCAGGCATAGCCGCAGTGTTTTTACCATTCATAACATCGGTTATCAGGGTATTTTTTCAAAACACGATATACACACCACCCAACTCAGTTGGGAAACCTGCAGCAACGACGAAGCTGCCGTCGATTCCTCTCTCAATTTCATGCAGTGCGGTATTCTCAACGCCGACGCGATTACGACTGTCTCTCCTACCTATGCCAAGGAAATTCAGACCGAAGAGTTCGGACACGGAATGGAAGAGCTGCTGCAGCAGCGGGGAGCTTCCCTTTACGGAATTTTGAACGGAGTAGATTACAACGAATGGGATCCGGCCAATGACCCGCATATCCCCCAGCCTTATTCAGCGGAGGACTTGTCGGGAAAATCCGCAGCAAAGGCTAAACTCCAGGAGAAACTCGGTCTGCCGATAGATGACAGCGTGCCGCTCATCGGTCTGGTAAGCCGCCTTGCGGCGCAAAAAGGCTTTTACGAGCTCTGTGATCCGCACCGGGGAGCGTTGCAGCGGATCTGCAGCGAAATGTCGGTGCAGGTGGTAGTACTCGGAACCGGCGAGGAGTGGATAGAGGCTGAGCTGCTCCAGCTGCAGCGCCATCTGCCCAATCTCAAAGTAAAAACCACCTTCAGCGATTCCTTAGCCCATCAGATCGAGGCAGGCTCCGACCTCTTTCTGATGCCGAGCCGGTACGAACCCTGCGGCCTGAATCAGATCTACTCGCTGCGCTACGGTACTCTGCCGATTGTCAGAGAAACCGGCGGCTTAGCCGATACGGTTGAAAACTACGACAGTGCGACTGGGGAGGGAACCGGATTCATGTTCCGTGATCTCTCGCCGGAAAGTATCTTTCATACCACCGAATGGGCGGTCTCCACCTGGTATGAAAACCCCGTGCACTTTCGTCAAATGCAAAAACGGGCTATGAACTGTCATTTCTCTTGGAAGGACTCCGCCGCCCACTATGTAGATCTATATGAAAAACTACTCGGCTCCTAATTTCTTTTCGAGACGACGCCGGCGATGGAGAAGCTCCTTGAACTGAGTGCCCGTCAGTACCGCTCGGCGCCCGAGCAGCGGCCGGAGCAATTCGAGAGCCGATTTAGGCTTTTTATCTACATGCTCCAGCAGTTTGGCGGTCTCTACCACTTGAAAATACCCCGGACGAATGGCCAGCATGCCGGCCAGTGCAGAGCGCAGCTCAGGCAGCATCCGCATCCGTTTGTAGTGCATCACCAGAATTTGCCCGGCCCTCTCGTTGCCGTGGAGCAGCTCATCCTCCAGTACAGTCAGACCGCGCAGGTCACCCTTCGAGAGAAGAATCTGGCCGATACCAGTTCGCGCTTCACTGTCCGGGAGAAGCCCGGGCTGCGCTGCCAGCTGTTCTATATGGAAGAGGAGCCGTGCCAGCGACTCGATATCCTGCCGATGATGTGCTACTACCCGCTGCATACACTCACTACTCTGTGAACGCAAAAACTCCTGATAACACTCAGGTATCAGGGCACCCGGAATATCTGCTTCTCGGCCGATTCCCAGGACATGTTCTTCGATACTTCCGAGGTTACAGCGCTCCAGCACCTTTCCCCAGATTTTACGGGTTGGATACAGCAGGTCGAGCTGTCGCGGCATATCCGCCGAACGATACCCGTGCAGGCGCAGCCGGTTCAGAAGAACGTGCCGGTCGAAGCCCTTCCCGTTATACGAAACGTACAGTTTCCTGTCCGACAGATAAGAGACTATCTCACGGATGAACTCCGGCTCTCCGGGATAATCGGCCAGCAGGAGCTGGTCGATGTGCAGATATTCTCCTTCGAACCGCCCGAAGCCGGCCAGGAACAGCACAGTCCCGGCCCCCCCGGAGAGTCCGGTAGTTTCGAAATCGTAGAAAATCAGCTCCGACAACAGAGAACGGTCTTTTATCAAGACCCCCTCTACCCACCGGTTCTCCTGCGGATAGTGCAGCCGCTCACTGTGCCGCCATACAAACGGGGCAAGCTGAGACCACCCGATCCACGGCTGCGGTGCGCTGGCCTTCTCAGCCGCACTCGTCCCCGATTCACTGCTGTGCGGCTGCTTCTCCGCCCGCATCGCGCGTAACTGCTGCAGTCTTCCGGACAGTTTCGCCACGCCCGCTACTCCTCCTCCAGCTTCTGCAGATTGGACAGCCATGTTTTGAAGAACCCGATAACCGCCAGCTTCTTATTATCTTCGGTTTTACCTTCATCCGGCCCTATACAGCTCGGACATCCGTATTCACAGCTGCACTGCCGCACCAAATCGTAGGCAGCCGATAGTATCTGTTCCCGCTTTTCGGCAAACCCCTCCGAAAGGCCGATTCCCCCCGGGGCCGTGTCATAAACATAGATTGTCGGAACCTCGGTAAAGGGGTCCTTTAATCGTTCGGCCAGGCCGATATCCGAGCGCTCGCAGAGCAGAAACACGGGAGCAACGTTCTTTATGAGCGTGCCGATATGGGATATGACGTATTCACGGATTTCAGGGTTGACCGCCTCCATCGCCTGCGCTGCACTGCTGCCGGCCTCAAAGGCCATCAAGACCGCCCGCGTATGGATCTCCTCCTCGGGCAGATGTATATCCCCGTAACCGAGGTTTTCATGGGTGCCGAACTTCAGCTTCTTGTACTTTGCCACCTGACTGCGTACCAGCACATCACCGTTGATCACCCGGCAGTCGGAGTAAGCTTCCGAGCTATCGACTTCCAGAACCTTGATATCGGTTTTTACCACGGAGTCGGTATAATAATTGAGCTGCGACTCCTTTATGTAGCATTTGAGGTTCTCTATATCCAGCTCCAGCGACAGATACTGCCGGTCACGGTGTAGATAGACTGCATTGGGAAACAAGAGCTCCTTCGAGGAGGGAACATCCATCTCTCCGATCACCTCGTTCTTTCCAGCGGTCGTATCAATGATAACCACACTGCGCGGAGAGGTGGTGCGCAGGCTTACCTCCTCGGCGGGATACCCTTTTCCCGACCAATACCAACGGCCGGCGCTTTTACGAACGGTGCCGGCCTCCTCCAGATAGGAGAGCACCTCGTCCAGATCCTCGGCGGGCATACCCTTTCCGAACGAATCTTCCTCGCCAAAGGGCAGCTCGAAGACGGCACACTTGAGGTGATCGATGAGGACATACAGGTTGTCCGGATTTATCCAGGCGGACTCCGGGCTTCGACCGAAAAAGTAATCCGGATGCTGTACCAGAAACTGGTCGGTCGGTGCAGCGGAGGCAATCAGTACCGCAATCGAGACGTTGTTGCG
>JAASTM010000118.1 GCA_021767325.1 Spirochaetales bacterium | reverse complement strand
GTATAGATGTCCGGGATGTGGAGAAGAGGTGATTGTGGCCGACAGCAACGAAGTGCCCGATTGCTGCGGCGAGCCGATGAAGCAGATCCCGTTAGAGGACTGCACGAAAGCTCAGAATGCTGAAAGCGCGCGTTTTTTCGATGAGGACGGCGCCTGTGACGAAGGTGTGAAGTAACAAACACTTGATGCCGGTGTGCATCATGCTTTATAACTTAACCCATCATGAACAAACCCCTGCAGTGTAATGCTCGGCCCCGCTCTTCTGCGGCCGAGTTTCTGCCGATCAGCCTACAAGAAATGAACTCACTCGGATGGAATCAGTGCGATTTCGTTTTGGTCACCGGAGATGCGTATGTCGATCATCCCTCATTCGGTGCAGCGGTAATCGGACGGGTTTTGGAAGCCGAGGGATTCAAGGTCGGCATCATTCCACAGCCCGACTGGAACGATAGCGCCTCTCTGCAGGTACTCGGGAGGCCGCGGCTTGCATTTCTGATTACCTCCGGGAATATGGATTCGATGGTGAACCACTATACCGCCGCCGGTAAGCTGCGTCATAACGATGCATATACCCCCGGCGGCGCCTACGGCCGTCGGCCGGATAGGGCGGTACTAGTGTATTCGAGCCTGGCGCGGGCTGCCTATAAGGGGGTGCCGGTGCTTATCGGCGGAATCGAAGCCTCCTTACGGCGGATGTCCCATTACGATTACTGGAGCGATAAACTGCGCCGGTCGATCCTGCTGGATGCAAAAGCCGACCTGCTACTGTACGGGATGGCCGAGCGGGCGGTGCGTACGGTTGCCCGCCGGCTGGCAGAGGGGGAGGATGTTCACTCCATCCGGGATGTGCGCGGAACCGTATATCGTTTGACCGGGAAGGAAGCTGCAGCCGCCCGGACCACCCGCGATGCCGACTTGCTGGAGTTGACCGCATTCGAAGAGCTGCGTCGTGACAAGGCAGCCTTTGCCCGCAGTTTTGCCGAACGTATGCGGCATGCCGACCCGTTTTCAGCCCAGCCGTTGGCAGAGGCGGCGGCCGGACAGCTGGTGGTGCAGAACCCGCCCGATTATCCTCTTTCGCAGGCCGAGCTGGACGCAGTGTATGAGCTGCCCTATGCCCGCCGGCCGCATCCGAGCTACCAGGCACAGATCCCGGCTTTTGAGGAGGTGCGCTTCAGCCTGGTTTCCAGCCGGGGCTGCTTCGGTGGCTGCAACTTTTGCGCACTCACCTTTCATCAGGGAAGAATCGTAAAGGGACGTTCCCACGACTCTCTGCTGCGGGAAGCCCGGCTGCTGACGCAGGAGCCGGAGTTCAAGGGCTATATCCACGATGTGGGCGGTCCTACCGCCAACTTCCGGCGACCGGCCTGCCGCCACCAGGAGGACCACGGAGCCTGCGTGAACCGGCAGTGTCTGTTCCCCGAACCCTGCCCACAGCTGCAGCCCGATCATGCGGATTACCGCAAACTGTTGCGGCAGCTGCGGGAGCTTCCTGCTGTGAAAAAGGTTTTTATTCGCTCCGGCATTCGCTACGATTATCTCTTGGCCGACGAAACCGAGGGGCGGGCCTTTCTAAGAGACCTTTGTGAGTTCCATGTCAGCGGACAGCTGAAGGTGGCTCCCGAGCATGTGTCCGACAGGGTGCTGCAGATGATGGGCAAACCGGGTAGCGGCGTCTATAAAAATTTCATGCAGGCCTATGAGGCGACCAACCGTAAGCTGGGCAAGCGGCAATACCTGGTGCCCTATTTTATTGCCGCGCACCCCGGAGCGACCCTAGAGGATGCGGTAGAGCTGGCGGAGTTCTGCCGGGACCAGCACTTCATTCCGCAGCAGGTGCAGGAGTTCTATCCGACCCCCGGCACCGTATCGACCTGTATGTATTACACCGGGATCGATCCGCGTACTATGGAACCGGTGTATGTAGCCCGGGGAGGGCGGGAGAAGCGCATGCAGCGGGCCCTTCTGCAGTTCAACCGCCCGGAAAACGCCGCCATCGTACGGGAGGCGCTGCAGAAGGCCGACCGGCAAGACCTGATCGGTCGCGGACCTAAGGCTCTGGTTCCTCCGAGGGCCGCAGGCAGCGGGAAAAAGGGCCCGGGAAAGGGTGCCCGCAAAACAAAGTCCCGTGCGGATAGAGCAGGGCGGATGAAAAAATGAGGCTTGCTGTGTCGCCACTGCTGCAGTATGCCAAAAACTACTGGATAGCATTGCGGGTACGGACCTTGAGTCTGGCGGTGACCGGTGTCGGAGGCGGGCTTTTAGCAGCCGAATATCGCTTTGCCCTCGGTTTGTACGGTTCGTTGCATGGTGTGGCACTCATCCTACTGATATTTACGGCCGGAGTCGCCGCCCAAGCCGGAGCTAATCTCATCAACGATTTTTTCGAGGGCTCCTTTCACTATCAGGATATAAGCAGTGTGAGCATCTCTATTTTCGGCCTGAAACGGACCGTATTCGATGTGGCGGTGTTTACAAGCGGGATAGCGGCCTTGGGGGCAGCTGCCCTGATAGGCCTGTATCTGGTATGGCTGACCGACTGGGTAATGCTTTTGATTGGACTGGCGGGCATTGGCGGGGCGTATGCCTACACCGGCGAACCCTTCGTGTATAAGCGTTTCGGGCTGGGGGTGCCCCTCTCCTTTGTTTTGATGGGGCCTTTGATGAATCTGGGAGCCTGGTACGCGGCTACCGCAACTCTCGCCTGGTTTCCGGTTCTCTTTGGTCTGCCGACCGCCTTATTTGTGCCGGCCCTGATGCTGAGTAATGAGATTCGCGATTTTTATAATGACCGGGGCGGCGGCCTTGCCACTTTTTCAGTTCGTCTGGGGCGCAGGCGGAGTATATTCGTCTATGATCTGCTAATCGGTGGGGCTTTCGGATTGACGGTCTTGTATGCTGCTGCCGGGCTGTACCCAACGGTAACAGTAGCGGTATCAGCAGCTTTTCCATGGGCAATCAGCGGACATAAAGCGGTATGTGGAGATCAGACCGTCTCCATTCGAGCTACCAACCGGCTGCATATTATCTTTTCGCTGCTCCTGCTCGCGGCGCTTCTGTTTTCACTTTGAAGCCGGGTTCCGGCAAAACCGCAGTCTTTCATCTTTTTGCTAAATATAGTATCTTTTTTATATGCAAAAGAGTACTGATGCTTCCCGCAACTATTTTGCCTTTCTATGGCATGCGATATTTCTGTCAATAACCGTCACTTTTACAGAAGTCAATTCGGTAATCCCGGCTATGATTTTAGAGGTAGGGGGAGAGGAGTTCCACATCGGCATTGTAACGGCCATAATGATTGGCGTGCCGCTGATAGCTCAGCTGAATTTTGCCGGTTTTCTGCACGGTAAGCAGCGCAAGAAGCCGTTTCTCTTGACCGGGATAAATCTCAGAGTACTGTCGCTGACCCTCATCGGATTTACCCTCACAGCTGCACCGCACATCGGTACCACAGAGGCGCTGCTCCTGATTTATGCCGAGCTGCTCCTGTTTACCACCAGCGGCGCCTTTGCCGGAATATCCTATGTGGACCTGGTTGGTAAAAGCTTTACACGCCCCCTCCGCCAGCGGTTTTTTACGCGTAAGCAGATGATTTCGAGCATCGGTATTCTCCTCTCTGCGCTTATTGCCCGCCATGTGCTGCATACTTTCGGCTACCCGGAGAACTACAGTATTCTGTTTCTCTCAGCGGCGGCAGTTCTGCTACTGGCAACCATCGGCTTTTGGCTGATCCGGGAGAGGGTGAGCGGCACTCCTCACGCCGAAACAGGTCTGGAGGCTGCTGGGAACCTGCCAGTCCGCACCTCCTACCTCAGCACTTTGAAAAAAATACCAGCGGTGCTGCGTGCGGATTCTAATTTGCGGAGTTATTTATGGTTTGTGAACGGTATCGGTTTTCATGTAGCCCTCATCCCGTTCTATGTCGCCTTGGCCAAGCAACGCTATTTTCTTGATCCGGCTCTGGCCGGTAATCTACTATTCGTACAAATTGTCGGTATGATTACAGCCAGTTTCATCTGGCCCCGTTTGGTTCAACAGGGTGGCTTCAAACGCGTACTAAAACTATGGTCGGGTATTTCCTTTCTGCTTCCCCTGGCCGCTCTGCTGATTAGCCGCTTTCTGCCGCTGCCGGTGTACATCGGCCTGTTCCTTATCACGGGCACGGCGATAAGCGCCCGCAAAGTCAGTCAGGACGCGGTGATAGTTGAACTCTCTACAGAGGAAAACCGTGTGCTGTACACCGCTATAATCGGAACCCTCAACCTCTCGATTGCAATTTTTCCAATAGTTATCGGAACACTGATTGGGTTGATAGGCTACTCGCCGGTCTTCATCGCAGTGGGCGGTTTAGCGCTTGCCAGCCGGCTTGCCCTGCGTCGACTGATCTGCCCTGTAGACCGTCCCGCGCATCCTATGATAGATTCAGGACTGGAAAACACATGAAGCAATTATTTATTATTTTTTGTCTGGCAGTAATGATGGCGGCGCCGCTTTGGGCCCATCCGCATATGTTTATCGATTCAGAGGTGACTGCTGTTTTCGAACAACAGCAGCTGAAGGGGTTTTGGATCGAGTGGAAGTTCGATCAGATGTTTACCGCATCGATTCGTATGGATTACGACCGCAACCGGGACGGACAGTTCAACGATCAGGAAGCCGGGCTGATAGAACAGAACGCCTTTGCTAATTTAAGAAACTACCACTACTTCATAACCATTACCCACGGTAATGAATCCTATCAGGTCGAACAGGTTGAAAGCTTTGATGCCTGGTTAGAGAACGACCGCCTCGGGTACAAGTTCTTCGTTCCTTTTTCAATTCCGGTTACAGGTGCAGAAAAGAATGTAAAACTGGTGATATTCGACGATACCTTTTTCTGTGATATCGCATACGTAGATAAAAAGCCGGTCAGCATTGAGGGGCAGCAGTTCGTACGCGCACATGCCCGCATACAGAAGAACCGGGATGCCGGAGTAAGCTATGACCCGACCGGAGGGATGACGCGCGGCGATGGGAACAACGGTGCTGCGGCCAATGTAAGCGGACAGGCCTATCCATATGAACTCTATTTGACATTCAGTAATAAATGAACTTGTTCGATTTGCAACAACTGCCCAAACTCCCTGTTATCGTAATCGCTGCGGTGCTGTTGCTGGCCTCTTCGGGCTATGCCCAGCAAAATCCCTTCCTCTCAGGGAGTAATTCGAACGATAGTGCGGACAAATCCCAGGAAGAGCAGGCTGTTCAGGGGAGTGCCGATATATCGGAAGAAAACGATAGCGCTGCGTTTAGTCCGGCCAGCGGCGCGCGAGCAAAGCAGCCGAGCCGTTTTATGCAGTTGATAAACGAATTTCAGCGGCAGCTCTACGGGCGAATCGCCGGGGCAATGCAGGCGGTGAAGCGGCAGGAGAACCGCGGGTCGGTGCTCTTTATCGCTTTAGGAGCCGCCTTTTTATACGGGCTGCTGCACGCCCTCGGGCCGGGGCACCGTAAGACAGTAATATTCTCCTATTTCCTGGCCGAGGATGCACCGGTTATGCACGGAGTTCTGGCCGGCGTACTGCTGGCTGTGCTGCACGGAGCGGCGGCAATCGGGTTGATCCTGCCGATCTATTATCTTTTGCGGGGGTCGCTGCTGATCACCTTTAATTCGGTCAGCAGGTATATCGAAGCGGCTACCTTCGGATTCATTGCCGTGTTCGGAGCGGTGATGCTGGCAATTCATCTTATACAGATGCTGCGCGGAACTCACGATCATGCCCATTCCCACGGCGGGCTGCACTCCAGCGCGGAGGCTGTCGACGAAACCCCGGACCGCGGACGGCAGCGGAATCTACTGCTGTTGATCATCGGGTCGGGGCTGGTTCCCTGTCCGGGAGCGGCAATGGTACTGATGTTTGCCCTGTCAATGCAAATGACCGCCTTGGGCCTGATGGCCGTAGGAGCAATGTCTTTGGGAATGGCGGTTACCATTAGTGCGGTGGCAGTAGTTACCCTGGGGGCCCGGGCTACCCTCAACAAAAAAGTGGCCGAAAACCATAAGCTCACCTCCATTATTCACACTACCCTGGAACTCGGCGGTTATGTGGTCATCTTCTTTTTTGGCGTGGTGATGACTCTCGGTGTGCTATAATAACAGCATGTCAAAATATATGCGCTTCGTGTTGTGCATTATCCTACTGTTTCCCGCTGCTCAACCGGTGGATTCCCAAAGCCAGGGCTTAAATCAGAGCCAGACAATAAAAATCGCCTGCTTCGAAAAAGACCGGATGGTGGAGTTCGAAGACGGTACGGTAAAGGGATTTGCCGTAGATATAATGGATTATATCGCAAAGCAGGAAGGCTGGCGGATTGAGTTTCTGTCGGGCTCGCTGCCGGAGAGTATTGCCCTGCTGGCATCTGGCGAGGCGGATCTCATTTTAACCCTCGGCTTTACCGAGGACCGGGATGAACAGTTCGACTTCAGCGATGAGGTCTTACTGACTACTTGGGGACGGGTCTTTACCCACAGAGAAACCGAAATCGTATCTATCCTCGACCTGGATGGAAAGAGTGTCGGATATGTAGACGACAGCTTTTTTTATCCTATAATGCAGGGGCTTACACAACAATTCGAAATAGACTGTAAATTCATCGAATACGGATCATTCGACAGTCTTTTCCGGAGCATTTCGCAAAGAAGGATCGATGCCGGCCTGGCCGACCGTCTCAAGGCCTATTCACTGCCGGGCTGGTTTGAAATAAGTGAAGACCCGATTGTGTTCCATCCCTATGGTCTGCACCTCGTGGCCGCCCAGGGCGATCCCGAGGGATATCTGGAGGTGATTGACCGCAACCTGCGTCTGCTCAAAGCCGATAAGAGTTCATATTACTATACCAGTCGTCAGAAGTGGCTGAGTGAGTCCGGCACCAGAGGAGTGCCGCTGTGGATCCGCTGGATTATGGGAATCGT
>JAASTM010000117.1 GCA_021767325.1 Spirochaetales bacterium | reverse complement strand
GCAGATGCTCGTGTGGTCACGCTCGATAGGGAACCTGGACAGGTTCGATGGGGGGTACTTTCCGAAGTACGTGTGGATGTGAGGTAGAGAACAATTCTCGCTGTGGGCATGTGGTGTTTTTGTCTCACAACTTTCTCCACATTAAGTATTGACAAAAGAACGCTGCTTTGGTACTTTTTGCAGGCACTTTCAAGCCCTTGTAGCTCAGTCGGTAGAGCACCTCCATGGTAAGGAGGGGGTCATCGGTTCAAGTCCGATCGAGGGCTCAAAGCGTGTCTCCCTACTCGGCTTGACATTTTATGTTTAGTTGGATAAGCTTTTCCTTCTAGGATAGCATAGGGAAATTAGCTTTTCTCGATTGTATGCAGAGGCGATCATATACAGGAGTAATCTACGATGGCGAGTAAGAAAAAAGGTAATATTGAGAAGATTGCACTGAAATGTAGCGAGTGTGGTCGCAGGAACTATACAACAACCAAGAATCGACGCAATATCCAGGGAAAACTCGAGTTTAGCAAGTATTGCCGGTTCGATCAAAAACACACGCTGCATAAAGAGTCCAAAATTAAGTAGACCTCACACAGGCCAGTAGCTCCAACGGCTAGAGCGCCGGTCTCCAAAACCGGATGTTGTAGGTTCGAATCCTACCTGGCCTGCTTTTTTTTTGTATCACATGAGGGGAAAAACGAAATGAAGAAGATCATACAGTTTTTTAAAGACAGTTACGCTGAATTGAAACGCGTGGTGTGGCCGAGCCGGGAAGATGTGGCGTCATCAACAAAAGTGGTAATCATTTCGGTAATAGCATTCGCGTTAGTGCTCGGCGTTGTAGATTTCCTTCTCCTGAAAGGTATGGACTTAATTTTTTAGTTCGCGATAATCCCCTGCACAGAATGCACAACTGGTTATAGTGTAATTTTTTGGAGAAGGGAAAGAGGATAAGGAAATGGCTAAAGGATGGTACGTCCTTCACACCTACTCTGGGCATGAAAACAAGGTAGAGAAGTTCATACGAAAGCTCAAGGAAGAGCCGCCTTTCGATGAAGTTATTGCCGATGTGAAAGTGCCTTCTGAAGAAGTAGTAGAAGTTAAAGACGGTAAACGAAAAGTAACTAATAAGAAATTTCTACCCGGATATATCCTGTTAGAGATGGATCTGCCCGAGCATGGCTGGAAGAGCATTTGTTCTCAGATCCGGAAAATTCAGGGTGTAACCGGTTTTGTCGGTTCTATGGGCGGGTCGAAGCCCCAGCCGATTTCGGCCGATGAGGCCCGGTCTATTCTGCAGAAGGCCGGAGAAATACGCTCCGACAAGGTAATGAAGCCAAAACAGTCCTTTTCTGTGGGTGAGGCTGTCCGGATCATTGAAGGGCCCTTTGACACCTTCACAGGAACAATTGAAGAGGTAAACCTTGAAAAGGGTAAGCTGCGGGTGTCCGTTGGTATTTTCGGGCGATCTACCCCGGTTGAGGTCGATTTTCTGCAGGTAGAAAAGGTGTAAAAGAGCATAATGCTCCTTCGTTGAGGGAGATGATGGGAGTTCGTTGAAACATACGGACGATATTACCACGATATGGAGAACATACTATGGCGAAGAAAAAGGTAACTGCGGTTATCAAGTTGCAGGTGCCGGCGCAGAAGGCAACTCCAGCGCCGCCGGTTGGTCCGGCATTGGGACCGCACGGAGTAAGTGCACCGCAATTCGTGCAGCAGTTCAACGATCGCACCAAAGACATCGAGCCTGGTTTGACGATACCGGTAGAAATTACCGTGTTCGCAGACCGTAGTTTTTCGTTTATTACGAAAACTCCTCCGGCTGCTGTCTTGATCAAAAAAGCGTGCAACATTGAAAGTGGCTCAGCCGAGCCGCACAAGGTGAAGGTTGCCAAGATCCCGGCCAGCAAGGTAAAAGAGATTGCTGAAATGAAGATGCCGGACTTGAATGCAAACGATATCGAAGCTGCCATGAAAATCGTGGCCGGTACCGCCCGCAGCATGGGCATCGAAGTGGAGGCCGGCAAATGAGACATGGAAAGAAGTACAAAGACGCTCTTCAGAAGGTGGATCGGGTAAAAGAGTATCCGGTGCAGGAAGGTGTCGAGCTGGTAAAAGAGCTCTCCTTCGCGAATTTCGATGAAACTATCGAGCTCTCTGTGAAGCTCAACCTCAAGAAAAGCCAGACCGTCCGCGACACCCTGGTTCTGCCGAACCAGTTCAAAGGTGAGAAAAAGATTCTCGTGTTTGCGAAAGGTGAAAAGGCTGAGGAGGCTCGGGAAGCCGGTGCCGCCTATGTGGGCGATACCGATCTGGTGGAGAAGATTCAGGGTGGCTGGCTCGATTTCGATGTTGCGGTAGCTACTCCCGATATGATGAAGGATGTAGGCCGGTTGGGGCCGATTCTCGGTCGGCGCGGCTTGATGCCGAATCCGAAGACCCAGACGGTTACCTTTGAGATAAAGGCTGCTATCGACGAATTGAAGAAAGGTCGTGTGGAATACCGCTCGGATAAGACCGGGGTAGTGCATTTTTCAATCGGCAAGGCTTCGATGGAGGCCTCTAAGGTTGTCGAGAATGTCCATGCGGTTTTGGGTGAGATCGCCAAAAAGCGTCCGGCGGACGCGAAGGGCGAGTTCATGCGGACGGTGTACGTGTCGTCTACGATGGGCCCGGGTGTAAAGCTAGCCTACCGGGAACTGGCGTAAGGTGCCGTCGAAGGAGTTTAAACTATGGCAGAATATGTAACCAGAGTGAACCAAGAGAAAACGGATGCGGTGAATCGTCTCAAAGAGATGTTTCAGGAGTCCGCAGACTATATATTCACCAATTATCGCGGATTGAGCGTTGCTCAGATTACCGAGCTCCGTAACAAGCTCCGTGATGAAGATACTGCAATGCGGGTTGTAAAGAATCGCTATGCAAAAATCGCCTTGAAAGAGCTCGATCAGCCGGAAGTCGACGATCTTCTGATGGGACCGACAGCTGTCGTACTGCCGAAGAAAGAAGCCGGGCCGGCTGCCAAGATTCTGGTGGAGTTCGGAAAAGAGAATCCGGTCGAGATCAAGGGCGGTATTATCAATGGGAATGTGTTTGATGTGGCTCAGATGGAAGCCTTCAGTAAGTTGCCGACCCGCGACGAACTGATCGCCAAGCTGATGGGTACCATGAACGCCCCGATTCAGAACTTCGTATACACTTTAAACGCAGTTCCACAGAAACTTGTGCGCGTACTACAGGCGGTAGCGGACAAGAAGCAAGAAGAAGGTTAATATACTGCAGTTTGCAGGTAAACCATATATATTATATATTTACGACGTTAGTCTTCGCTAAGTGCCATGCTATCGTCGATGTATAAAGGAGAAGTTAATATGGCAGAATTGACAAAGGACGACATTCTTGAAGCAATCTCCAACATGACCGTGTTGGAAGTATCCGAACTGATTAGTGCAATGGAAGAAAAGTTCGGCGTAACCGCCGCGGCTCCCGTTGCTGCAGCCGGACCCGCTGCACCCGCAGCTGGTGGCGCTGAGGAAGAAGAGCAGACCGAGTTCGACGTAATCCTCAAGGGCGTTGCCGACGGTAAGAAGATTCCGGTTATCAAAGAGGTTCGTGCTATCACGGGTCTTGGCCTGAAAGAGGCTAAAGAGATTGTGGAAGCCGGCGATAAGGCTCTGAAAGAGGGCGTATCGAAGGAAGAAGCAAACGAAATGAAAGAAAAACTTGAGGCGGCCGGCGGAGTTGTTGAAGTCAAATAGCAGCTTCCCGTTCATGCTTACAAAGTTGAGTTGTACCCATAAGCGCCACCAGACCGCAGTGTGTCTGGTGGCCTGTTGTGTCTTAGAATAAAAATCCATCTAACCCCGACGTTCACTGAACGGGGTGTTTTATCAGGGGGTGGTGATGCTTTCAGGCAGCAAAGCCATAAGAAAGAGAACCTATATCGGGGAAGAGTTCCGTGAAGTAATGGAACTCCCTAATCTCATCGACATTCAACTCTCGTCGTACGAGCGGTTTCTGCAAAGAAACCGGCTCCTCGAGGGCAAACCGCTCGTGCCGCAAGGGATTGAAGAGGTGTTCCAGAGTGTTTTTCCGATCGAAAGTCCGAACGGAGACATGTTGTTGGAATACACTCATTATTCGCTCGATGAGGAAAACATAAAATTCGACGAGGAGCAGTGTAAGCTCAAGGGGCTTACCTATGCTGTTCCCATAAAAGCGCAGATAAACCTCATTTTCCAGGAAACCGGAGAAATCCGGCAAAAAGATATCTACATCGGGGATATTCCGCTCATGACCGAACGCGGCACCTTTATTATAAATGGTGCCGAGCGCGTTGTTGTCAGTCAGATCCACCGGTCACCGGGTGTCATCTTTTCGCATGAAAAGGGTGTGTATTCTTCACGGATTATTCCCTACCGCGGTTCCTGGCTCGAATTCGAAATCGACCAGAAGAAAGAGCTCATCTACGCCAAAATCGACCGTAAAAAGAGAATACTCGGTACAATGTTCCTGCGGGCCCTCGGTTTCGAGTCGCGCGAAGAGATAATCGATGTGTTCTACAAAAGCGAGACCGCAAAAGTAGAGGAGAGCCGGGAAGGTCGGGATGAACTGGTAGGCAGAGTGCTGGCCAAGGCGATCTGGATTGAACGCGAGGGCGAGCAGAAGAAACTCTACCGGGCCGGTGAAAAACTCCACCCCCACGATGTTGATGAGCTGCTTCACTCCGGTGTAACCGAAGTGGTTCTCATTGATTTCGAGAATCCCGAATCCCTGCATTCACCGATCATTTTGAACTGTTTCGAGCGGGAAGAAGTAAAATTTACCCGTGACGATGTAAATATTGACGAGCCGACTAAGGAGGATGCACTGATTGCAGTGTATTCGGTGCTTATGCCGGGTGAACCGATAACCCTGGAAAGTGCCGAAAAAGATCTCCAGTCGATGTTTTTTAGTACACGCCGTTACGATCTCGGCCGGGTAGGCCGCTACAAACTCAACAAGAAATTCGATTACGATCTGGAAAACAAGAGCCAGGTGCTGAGTAAGGAAGATATCTACAACACTATGAATTTTCTTATTAAGGTGTACATCGGCGAGGCAAATGTCGATGATATCGACCATCTCGGTAACCGGCGCGTACGTTCGGTCGGTGAGTTGCTGGCTAATCAGCTCAAAACCGCTTTCTCCAGAATGGAGCGTATCGCCAAGGAACGGATGAGTCTCAAAGAGACCGACACCGTCAAGCCGCAGGATCTCATCTCCATCAAGCCGATCGTAGCGGCGGTGAAAGAGTTCTTCGGTTCGAGTCAGTTATCGCAGTTCATGGATCAGGTCAATCCGTTGGCCGAACTGACCCATAAGCGGCGTTTGAACGCCCTGGGGCCCGGCGGTCTTTCGAGAGACCGGGCCGGATTCGAGGTTCGCGACGTACACTATACCCATTACGGCCGTATGTGTCCGATTGAGACCCCGGAAGGTCCGAACATCGGGCTGATCGTATCGCTGGCAAACTTTACCCGGGTAAATGAATACGGCTTTCTCGAAACTCCATACCGCAAGGTAAAAGATGGAAAGGTGAGCGATGATATCGAATATCTTTCCGCTATGGACGAGGAGAAGCATTTTATCGCCCAGGCGAACGCGAACCTGGATAAAAACAACAAATTCGCCGATGATCTGATTTCCGTCAGAAAGGCCGGTGATTATAACACTAAACCCTCGGATGATATTGCTTACATGGACGTATCACCCAAACAGGTAGTGTCGGTGGCAACCTCTCTGATTCCATTCCTCGAGCACGACGATGCCAACCGTGCACTGATGGGCTCGAACATGCAGCGGCAGTCTGTGCCGTTGGTGTTCCCCGAAGCTCCGCGAATCGGTACGGGGATGGAAGGCAAGACCGCCTACGACTCTGGGGTTCTGCTGAAGGCAAGACGGGCCGGAACGGTTGAGTATGTAAATAACCAGCGCATAGTAATTAAACCGGACAAGGCCAAAGATCCGGATGAGCGCGATGTGTACAAGCTGATCAAATTCCAGCGAACCAACCAGGATACCTGTTTTAATCACAAGCCGTTGGTATATCATGGTCAGAAGATTAAAGCCGGACAGGCTATTTCAGATGGTCCTGCGACCGATCAGGGTGAACTGGCGCTGGGGCGGAATGTGTTGGTCGGATTCGTTCCCTGGAACGGCTACAACTATGAAGATGCTATTTTGATCTCGGAAAAGGTAGTGAAAGAGGATATTTATACCTCGATTCACATTAAAGAGTTTTCCATAGACATACGTGAGACAAAACTCGGGCCGGAGAAGCTCACCCGGGATATTCCGAACGTGAGTGAAAAGGCACTTGAATACCTCGATGAAGAGGGTATTATCAGTATCGGCGCCAAGGTCGGCTCCGATTCGATTCTCGTGGGAAAGGTAACTCCGAAATCGGAGACCGAAACCACACCTGAGTTCAAACTCCTGAACTCGATATTTGGTGAAAAAGCGAAAGAGGTAAAGGATAGTTCTCTGCGGATTCCCCACGGAACCGAGGGAACGGTAATAGATGTACAGCGGCTCAAACGCTCGGAAGGCGACGACCTGTCGCCGGGTGTTGACGAGGTCGTAAAGGTGTTGATCGCCACCAAGCGCAAGCTGCGCGAAGGTGACAAGATGGCCGGTCGGCACGGAAACAAGGGGGTTGTAGCTCGTGTGCTGCCTGAAGAGGATATGCCGTACATGGAAGACGGCACTCCCTTAGACATTTGTCTCAACCCACTGGGTGTGCCCTCCCGAATGAACCTCGGGCAGCTGCTCGAAAACGAGCTCGGCTGGGCGGCGCTCGCCTTGGATGAGTGGTACGACACGCCGATCTTCCAGTCAGCCACCCCTGAGATGATCTCCGAGAAGCTGAAGGAGGCTGGACTGCCGGCCAATTCGAAGACCATGCTGCGGGACGGGCGTACAGGGGAAGAGTTCGAGAATCCGGT
>JAASTM010000116.1 GCA_021767325.1 Spirochaetales bacterium | reverse complement strand
TACACATGATCGACCGCATAGGGGCCGAAACACTGGGCGGTGGATCTCCAGTTCACCCAGGGGCTGACCGAGAGATACGCTCCGCCGTCAGAAATCATCCGTACCTGAACAGCCTTCACCCGGCCGCTTTTTTCGAGTCCGACCTTGTATTTCAGTCTGTAGGGATGCCGTTTGTAACTCTCGCGGATCGACCATTCGCGGGTGTAGTTCAGTTTGACCGGCCGGTTCAAAATACGGGCGGCCATGGCCGCACGGGCACATACTACTGCGGCAGTATCATCTTTTCCGCCGAAACCGCCGCCGGTGGGGGGCTGGTATACCTCGATTCTGGAGAGCGGTTCACCGAGCAGAGCACCTACAAAGCGGCGGGTACTGAAGGGGTGCTGCATACTGCCGTACACCTCCATTACCCCGTCCTGACGCGGCACGCAGACGGCCGCTTCGGGCTCCATATAGGCGTGTTCGATAAACTGGGTTGAAAACTCCTCTTCGAGCACCACATCGCAGTTTTCTATTTCACCCGGTGCATCGCCGCGGCGCATTTTGTGGTGATTCATCAGATTGCTGTTTTTTATTTCTCGAACCACCGGGCTGTCAGGGGAGAGGGCCTCCTCCGGATCCGACACTACCGGCAGGGGATCGGCAGAAATCTTTACCTTATCCACAGCCGCCAGGGCCTGCTCCCGGGTCTCGGCTACAATGAGTGCCACCACATCTCCGGCAAACATGATCTTCTTCTCGGCAAACATGCAGTAGTCCGGTTCGATCTGCCCAAAGCGGACACTCCCGGGGACATCCGCGGCGGTAAAAACCGCCAGGACGCCGGCGGCCTGCCGGGCTGCCTGCGTATCCACCTCGAGATTTTCCGCATGAATATAATCACTATAGACCGGCACCGCATGTGCCATATTAAAGAACTTCAAATCGTCACTGTATTTTGCCCTGCCAGTTACTTTAGCATACGCATCATTCCGAAATACTTTTCCGGAGGGTTCACTCATTCCACTACTCCTCGAGAAGTTTGCAACAGTTTACAACAATTTTCTGGCTGAATCAATAAAATTTAACTGGACAAGTCAGGAATCTGTTGTATAATGTTGCAAAATAATAAAGTGATAAAATATTATCTATTTAAGAGGTATAGCATGAGTAACACGGACGCTACTACAGCGAACCAGAACGGAGATCAGGCCATTGAACTGATTTACCAGCTCGAAGACCGCCCACCGTTCCTGGAAGCATTGTTTGCTGCCCTGCAGCACCTTCTGGCAATCTTTGTCGGAATCGTCACCCCGCCGACCATTATTTGCGCGGTACTCGGACTTCCCATTGAGATGACTTCCTACATCATCAGTATGGCCCTGGTTGTATCCGGTGTATCGACCTTCATTCAAGCAAAACGGTTCGGACCGATCGGCTCGGGGCTCCTGAGTATTCAGGGTACCAGTTTCACCTTTCTAGGTGCAATTATTGCGACCGCCAGCAGCATCCTGTCCGCAGGAGGATCTCCAGAAATGGCACTCACCACCGTATTCGGAGTCTGTTTCTTAGGTTCCTTCTTCGAGATGATCTTCAGCCGATTCCTAAAGTTCCTAAAGAAGATCATCACCCCGCTGGTCAGCGGCATCGTGGTAACCCTGATCGGACTCTCGCTGATCAAGGTCGGTATTACCGATATCGGCGGAGGTGCCGCCGCCCAGGGCAGCGAATCTTTCGGCAGCCTGACCAATCTGATGCTGGCCGGAATCGTGCTGATTACCATTGTAATCTTCAATCGCAGTAAGAAAGCCTTTCTGCGCATGAGTGCAATCGTAATCGGCCTGGCCGTCGGATATGTGGTGGCAGCTTTTATGGGCATGGTCGACTTCGGCAAACTGCAGGAGCTCAGCTGGGTGAATGTGCCGGTGCCTTTTAAATTCGGCTTCTTCCGATTCGACCTCTCCGCGTTCATTACCATCAGTCTGCTCTACCTGATCACCACCGTCGAATCCATCGGCGACCTGACCGCTACATCGATGGTATCCGGCCAGCCCATCGAGGGAGAGAAGTACATCAAGACCATCTCCGGCGGTGTACTCGGCGACGGGTTCAACTCAGCCATTGCCGCAATATTCAACTCCTTCCCCAACACCACCTTCAGCCAGAACAACGGTGTAATCCAGCTCACCGGTGTGGCCAGCCGCTACGTCGGTTACTTTATAGCAGCACTGCTGGTTCTCTTCGGCATGTTCCCGGTAATCGGCGGTGTATTTTCGCTTATTCCGGCCCCGGTTCTGGGCGGAGCAACCATCATCATGTTCGGTACCGTAGCTGCTTCGGGTATCAAGATCATCGCATCCAGCATAATGGATCGCCGCGGCATCCTGATCATGGCCATCTCTTTCGGCCTGGGCCTTGGTGTGCTGATGGTTCCGGATGTAGTAAAATCGTTCCCCGGAGTTCTGAACTCCATCTTCAGCGAACCGATCACTACCGGTGGTCTTACCGCTATATTCCTAAACATCGTACTCCCGCGCTCTTACCGGTCGCAGAAGGTGCATGAAAACCTGAGAACCGATCTCACTTAATCAGAATTTATACGTAGAATGGCCGCCCGGATGGAGACAGTCTCCACGGGCGGCCGTTTTTTTTTCGGGTAGTTTCTTTACAGAGCTATATCCTGGCCTTCGACCTCGCTGACCAGGGCTTCGAACAGGGTAATTACATCCTTATTCATTTTTCTCAGGGAAGCGGAGAGTTTGCGGGCAATCTGCATAGTAATCTTGAAACCCATATAGGGATTCTCCTCACAGAACTGCAGGAAGTCGTGACGTGAGAGGATGAACAGGGTGATGTCACTTTCAGCCACTACAGTGGCCGAACGCTTGTCTTTGTCGATCAGGGCCAGCTCACCGAAGTACACATTATCGTCCTCCTGCAGAATTACCACCGTGTAGGGCTGATTCTGCAGAGTTGTTTTTTGGATACGTACGGTACCGGAGACCAGGATATAGAGACTGTCACCGATGTCCCCCTCTTCGATTACCTTATCCCCCTTACGGGCGGTACTTATTTTCCCAAGATGGAAGATCTTCTCGAGCGCTGCGGGGTCTTCAGCAAAATCCTCGAAGAGTTTTATTTTTTTCAACCGGGCTTCCTGTTCGGCATCCATACAACAGCTCCTTATCCCGCCTTACGGGTTCCGAGTTCAATAACAATTGCCCGCGAATTCTTGCGGATTTTGTACTCTCGCCCCGGGTTTATGACCGGCTTGTTGGGAACCAGCTCCTTTACCGTACGCAGATTTTCCACCAGCTTAGAGATATCGGGGGTCATCTGCGCATCGTTCAAGGCCTCACGCTTACGCTGATAAAAATTGCCGGTATTCTCGAGCAGACCGATGCAGATCGATCCGTAGGTTGCATTGTAAAAATCGATCAGTTTACCGAAGGGCTCATCCACCAGCCACTCGGGAATGGCTCTTATCTCCAAGCCGCTGCCGTGCTGCGGCGATAGCAAGTCCTGCAGTACATGCGAAATCCCGGAGGCTGATGAGGCATTGGCCAGAATCATCTTAGAGTACTCCCGTGACAGGATAATCTCATCACAATTGGCAAGTTTCAGGTACTTTTCGAACTTATCATCCAGCAGTTCGGCCGCTACATACACCCGCTTGGTGAGAGATTCGATAGTGAGGACCGCCATTACCGTCCGGGAGTCGACCTCCTGCTGGGAGTAGTTCTGGGCAAAATCGGCCAGTATAATTACCCTGGCGGCTCTGTGAATATTGGCTCTCCGCAGAGTCTCCTCTTCGATGTAGTCGCCGTTTATGTACTGGATCCCCTGAAACTGCGGATTCTGCAGGATCGGCTGCATTGCCTCATGGCCCACATTGTTGATCAGTACCAGATCGCTGACGCTGTACTGGGGATTCACTGCTAAGATTCCCTCGATAACGCGATCCAGTTCTCTCCGCCACCCGCAAATAATAAAATGGTTCTGTAAATTCTTCAATTTTAACAAGCCCTCCCTGCGGCGCATCTGTTGCTCAACCAGGAATGAGGCGATTTGACCAGTAACCGCCGCCATAACTATTACTCCCATTCCCATCAGGAGCAGCCCTACAATTTTACCTCCGATGGTAATCGGGGTTTTATCGCCGTAACCGACGGTTGTGATAGTTACAATCGAGTACCAGAAGGTATCCCACAAACTCCGAAAGGCGGTATTGATTCCGCTCTCAAAAAGGATGATTCCCAGCATCGAGGCCAGGACCAGGAGGATGAGAAATACAGCTACTTTAGTCTTTACCGAACTGACGACCCCGAGGAACCAGTTATAAAACCTGGTTCTACGCCGCGTACGATTGGCCTGTTGCTGCTTCTGGCGGGCCGCTTCGGCCGAAGCGGCCTCAACATTCTGCAGATTCGGCCGTCGAACCTCGGCAATTGAATCGAAAAGAGCGGTTCTGCGCTGTGAAACCGTGGCCAGGCGCTTATGAAACGCGACTATATCGATCACCGGTACGAATCCGGCACTGCTGCCGGTACTTCCGAGTATCAGACGGGTTTCTCCCTGCCGCTGCGGAGTATACGTCTGCTCTTCATACACCTCATCTACAATCATTCCGGTGTGTATGTTATCCGCGGTAAAGCGAATGATATACGCCCCTCTTCGGTCGGCCGGAATGCCGAAAAAATCGACCCCGTAGATGAGTTTGTACTTCTCACGCTCCTCGGAGCTCAGAGGCACGGGCTCTGCCTGATCGGTATTCAGGTGCTGAACTTTCTCAATCGCATCATTCTCGATACCGAAATAGAGATTCGCTATTCGCACTATTCTGACTTTACGGCTTGTGTCTTTCACTATGTATTAATATCGAACCGTTTCCGGTGAATATTAACGGAATGGTTATAATATTGTGAGATCTGCCGCCGCACATGATGTGAGGGTGGGTTGGATGTTAAGTTGTTATATCATCGGAAGTAATACAGGCGTAGGCGCTGTGGTTGTGGATAGATTCGAAATTCTCTACCTCCACCCTGAACTGGTCGATACGCTGATCGGCGTTCAGCTTCACAGCTACTTCCCGGGCCGCGTCCTCCACGAAACGCGGATTGTCATAGGCCCGTTCGGTCACGTATTTTTCGTCCTGCCTTTTCAGGATGGTGTACAATGGAGAGGAAGCCGAGGCCTCGGCCAGTTCAATCAGTTCCTCGTACCAGATGAAGTGCTTTGTGTGGACCCGCATCTTGATGGTGCCGCGCTGGTTGTGGGCCCCATAGTCGCTGATCTCTTTTGAGCAGGGGCACAAGTTGGTAACCGGAACCTCTACAGTAAACCACATCTCCAGATGACCGTCGCGCTCGGCCTCCAGCCGGCAGGTATACTCCATAAGGCTCTCTATCCCGCTCACCGGGGCAGCCTTGCGTATGAAATAGGGAAAAGTAATATCAATATGGGCTGTATCGCACTGAAAAGTCTTTCTTACATCATCGAGGATCTCATCGAGGTCGCTGGGCCACAGCTTCACAGTGTGCCGTTCGAGCACCTCGACAAAGCGGCTCATATGTGTGCCCCGCTCGTGGTGGGGAAGGTCTACATACATGTTCATCGACGCGATGGTGTGCTGACGCTCGCTCTTGCGGTCGAGCACGGCTATCGGATAACGCAGCCCCTTTACTCCGACTTTACGAATACCGACGTTGCGTCGATCAGTTTCACTCTGGATATCTTTCAAATCCTTGGAATTGTTCATTGTATTGCTCATCCCGCTATTTCTCATCCCGCCGCAGAGTTACAAAGCTTGTATCGGTTTCCCATAACACTACCTCCCACAGGCTGTAGTTGGTACCGTTCAGCGGTGTCTCGAGCTTATTCCATATCCACTGGGCCATATTTTCCGTGGTCGATTGGGGGAGAATATCATTCAGGTAGCTGTGATCGAGCACATCCACAACCTTCTCCTTTACCTCCTTCTTGAGGATAGTAAAATCGAGCACCATGCCGTCGTCAGCGGGTTTTCCTTTCAGGGTAATCCGCAGCCGGTAGGTATGCCCATGGAGGGTCTCGCACTTACCGTGGTAATCGACTATATTGTGAGCCGCATCGAATTTGAAATCTTTAGAAACAAACATACTCATAGTAGTACAAAGATAATGCAGAAGTGGGGCCTGAGCAAGTCGGTCTGCCTGGTTTCTCCGCGTGATTGCAGCGGTTTTTACAGGCAGACCCTGCTTTACCTGAAGGTTTGTTCCACCGATCAGCTATACCAACCGAAAGGGGACTCGTCGATGTTTACATATATAGATTTAGTGCGGCTGTAGTTCTCCAGCGCCATTTTATGTACCTCGCGCCCGTATCCGGACTGCTTATAGCCGCCGAATGGCGAGCCGGAAGGAACGAGATTGTACTCGTTAATCCACACCGTCCCCGCTTCGATTGCCTTGGATACTCTTACCGCCCGTCCGAGATCACGGGTCCATACTGCGCCGGCTAACCCGTAGTCGCTATCGTTGGCGATACGCAGGGCCTCGGCCTCATCGCTGAAACAGCTCACCGCCAGCACCGGGCCGAAAATCTCCTCGCGGGCAATTCGCATAGACGCTTGTACACCAGTAAATATCGTAGGCTGCATATAACAACCGCTCTGATACTCCGGACCGCTGAGGGCGCTGCCGCCGTAGGCCAGGACGGCTCCTTCACGCTTACCGATCTCGACATACTCGAGGACGGTTTCCAGCTGGGACCGGTCGACCATCGGGCCCATCCGGGTGGTCTCATCTACGGCGTTTCCGATTTTCACCCGGCCGAATTCGGCTATAAGCTGCTCTAGAAACTGGTCATGGATAGAATCATGCAGGAGCAAACGGCTTCCGGCACAGCAGACCTGGCCCTGGCTGTACAGGATGCCCATAGCAGCTGCTTCAACGGCTTTCTCCATAGGAGCATCTGGAAACACGATATTTGCCGATTTTCCACCCAGCTCAAGGGTTATCGGGATAACCCGATCCCCGGCCGCCC
>JAASTM010000115.1 GCA_021767325.1 Spirochaetales bacterium | reverse complement strand
GCTGCCCCGGCTACTGGTCGCCGGTTTCGTTTTTGGTATCGTCCCCGCGGCCGCGCTCCTCAACACGTTTGCCCAGCTTCTGCAGCGCCTGCTCGAACCTGCGCTTGTACTGCCGCTCCTCCTCCGGTTCTTCCTCCGGCGCTTCTGGTGCGGGCGCCTGTTGTGACTGCTGTCGAGCTTGGTCCGAATCCTGTGGGGTAGGGGAGGTCTCGGAAACGTTCGGCTCAGGCGGCTTCGAGGGCTGTATGGACTCCCCACTCGAGGGCCCGGCGCTGGCCGACTCGACTGGTGCATTGGAACTTTTTCCATAATTTCCCTCGCCATCCCCAACCACGATGCGGATATCCTTGACTTCCAGCTGCGGATACTCCCGCCTAATCTTACGAAGAATGGTGCGCTTTTGCATGTGCAGCAGCTGGACCCAGCCGGGATGGTCGGCTTCGACGATGAGCACACTGCCGCGGATATCCCGGGGACTGGTGTGGGCGGCGATATTGATGCCGGCCAGCTGCTTCCAGCTGGTAAAAAAGCTGTGATATTGATCGGCCCGGTCGATTTGGGTGTCGTTGAAGTATGCTTTGAGGATCTCACGCACGCCCTTCGGGCTTTTGCGGGTGCCGCGGCCGAGCTCGGACCAGTCAGGAACGGTGTCCGGATCCTGATGTGCCTTGGCAGACTGGTCGCCGCTCCTGTCCTCAGCGCCCCCCCTGTTGTTCGAAGAATGGTGCGAAGCACCGGCCCTTTTCTCCTCAGAGTCTATGTCTTCGGGTCTGTCTGTGTTGTACGGGCTGTCTGCTCCGTGTTCATCTTTCGGATCCATCCGTTTTCCACCCAGAAAATTGCTGTTTCGGAATCGTACTGACCGTCGGTTCCCGCTGAGCCGGTGCCGGCCTGCGCCAGATCGAGATATTTTTCGTCCGGCAGAAAAGTAAAAAAGGCCTGTTCAAAGTCGGGCAAATGCGAAAGAAAGCGCTTGCGGCGCTCACCGTCCAGCTCGAGCAGTACATCGTCCAGCAGTAAGATCGGCCGGCGCCCGGTTTTCTGCGAAAAATAGCGGCACTGGCCTAATCTCAATATAAGCGACATGAGCCGCAGCTGTCCAGTAGAGGCAATCCGGGCAAAATCGGTTCCGGACAGGCGGAACACAAACCGGTCGCGGTGAGGTCCGCTGGAGGTGGTGCCGTAGAGGAGGTCTTGCTCCCGCTTGTCCGCCAGATAATCGCAGACCCGGTCGAGACTGGGGGCAGGGTCGGACTGGCCGGGCGGCTCAACCGACTCAGACTGCTCGACCGAATCGACCTGTTCGCCGGCCGTCCCGCGCTGAGACTGATCTTGCCGGGCTTGCCCCCGCGGCCAGGAGGGGCGGTATTCGATGGCCAGTGGTTCGGAGATTGTGGAGACCTGGCTGAAGATTGGTGCTACCACCTGGTTGAATTCTCGGATTACCTCTGCCCGGCGCCGCTGGATTTCTATTCCGGCGGCAGCCAGCTGCTGATCGTATACGGGAATCAGGTCGCTGCGCTGCTCTTTGAGGGCCAGGTTGCGCATTTTCAGAATTTTGCTGTAGTCGCGCAGGGTGTCGATAAACATTGGATCGAAGAGGCTCATGGTCTGGTTGAAAAACCAGCGGCGCCGCTCCGGAGGCCCGTTCACGAAGTAGATATCCTCGTGGCTGAACACGATGGCCGGGATATGCGAGATGAGCTGTTTGCGGTCCTGCAGACGCTTACCATCCAGCTCGATAATTTTCTCTTTGGAAGCACTGCCGCGGGAACTCCCGGCCGCAGAGGCCGGGCGGCCAGGGGAGGCGTTGCTCTCTCCGGCTCCTGCACCGGACTCACCGGCCGCCCCAGCGGACTCACTGGCGGCCTCGCCAGCCGAGACAGCCCCGCTCGACTGCCCACCTCCGGGCGGGGCAGCACCTCCGGCGGAAATGGCCGATCCGCCGCCAGCCAGCTTGAAGGCCACCGTGCCTTCCACATCGTCTTCCTCAGGGCGTATATAACGGCCGTTCAGGGCCATTTCCCGCTTTCCGCGGGTTATGAGTTCATTTTCGCGTTTGGTGCGGAAACTGCTGCCGTAGGAGAGCAGATACACCGCCTCCAGGAAATTGCTTTTTCCCTGGCCGTTCTCACCGACCAGGAAGATCCGGCGGGCATTCAGCGCTACCTTCTGGTCCTGGAGATTGCGGTAGGAGTAGCTTGTTATCGATGTGAACGCCATTCCATCAGTCTAGCTGCATCGGCATCACGATGTGGAAAAACTCTCTCTCCGGTTTGGAGAGCAGGGTGATGGCCTTGTTCGGCTCGGTAAACCGGACGAGAATCTCCTCATCGCTGATCACACGCAGCGGTTCGGTCAGATAGAGATAATTCAGGGCGACGGTCATCTCCGGTCCGTCGTAATCGCACTCCACCTCTTCCTTGGCCACCCCGATTTCGCTCTCCTCGGAGGTGAGGGTGATATTGTTTTCAGAGAGGTTCAGGTAGATCCGGCGCGACTTCTGCTCAACCAGCAGCGAGACCCGCTTTAGGGCCTCTTCGAACTGCGGCTTGTCGATTGTAATCTCATACTGCTGCTGGTCGGGGATAACCCGCTTGTAGTTGGGAAACTGCCCCTCGATCAGGCTGGAAGAGATACGCTGATTCTCGAACTGCATAAACAGGTTTTTTTCGCCCACCGCCAGGCGCAGGTTGCCTTCGCCACTGGCCAGCTTGCGCAGCAGCTGCAGGACCTTCGGTGGTATGATAACCGGATCGAACTCGGGGATCTGATTTTCAAACTCTTTGGATATAAAGCTCAGCCGCCGTCCGTCGGTAGCGACCATCGAGAGACCGCCTTCCTGGTTTTCCAGATACACACCGTTCATAAAATAGCGGGTCTCATCATCGCTCACCGCGAAAATGGTCTGGCTGACCATCTCGATCACATCCTTCTGCGGGATTTCAAAGAACTGATCCTCGGATATTTCCTGCAGCTCCGGGAATTTGTCTCCGGCAATACTCTTGAGCTGAAAATTGATCTTCTTAAACAGCGGTTTGATGAGCAGCCGGTTGTCCGTCTGTTCGAACTCGATATCACCATCGGGAAGAGAACGAAGAATTCCCAGAAACTTATCACAAAAAACGGTTGTACTGCCTTCCTCGGCGATATCGGCGGGAATCTGGGTTTCAAAGCCCACCTTCAAATCGGTAGCTTTGATGGTGAGAGTGTTGTTTTCAGCTACCAGCAATACATTCGATAGAATCGAGAGGGCATTGCGGGTTGAGATAATTTCCTGAGCTATTGAGATCTCTTTTTGTATGGTATTTTTCTCACAGGTAAACTTCATCGTTCTCTCCTATCTTTATGGTTCTTTTAAATTAATAATCAGTAATAGTAGTAGTAGGGCCGGTGGATATGTGCATAAGCCTCCTAACTGTACCTCATACGGTAGATTATCATCCTGGAAAACTCAATAACTTTTCTGCAGGTTTATACACAAAATCACAATCACCCGCGCTTTCCCACAATCTTTCCCGCATTACTCACAAGCTATCAATACCTTTATTCTAGCCGGTTCGCTTTCCGTTTCCTTAGCCGGCACGTGCACCTGTCGCCCGGGCCTGTAACCCGCTCCCGGCGCACTATTTCGTCCCATACTCCTTTATCTGCCTGATCAGCCGCTGAATGGTCGGCTCCAGATAGGGATCGGTCTGCATTCGGCTTTCGATCCGCTGGCAGGCGTGCATCACAGTGGTATGATCCCGTCCGCCGAACTCCAGGCCAACTTCGGTAGTCGAAAATTCGGTAATTTCACGGGTGATGTACATGGCGATCTGCCGTGGAAAGGCGATGGCCTTGGTACGCTTTTTACCCCGCAGATCGTACGGCGACAGATTGAAGTAATCGGCCACCGCCCGCTGAATGATCTCGATGGTGATATTGCTCTGCTTAGGGCTGGAAAACACATCCTTGAGCTGCTCCTGTGCAATATCCACTGTAATCTTTTTGTTGAGGATATCGCTGTAGGCGATAAGTTTTGTCAGCGCAGCTTCCAGGTCACGCACATTGGTGGTGATATTCTTCGAGATGAGCTCAATTACCTGTTCATCGATGGCCGCCCGCTTCTCCTCGGTTTTACGCTTGAGAATCGCATAGCGGGTTTCGTAGTTCGGCGGCTGCAGGTCGACATTCAACCCGCGCTCGAAGCGGCTGCGCAGACGGTCGGTGAGATGCTTGAGCTCCGATACCGGCCGGTCACAGGTAAACACCATCTGCTTGTTGGAATCATACAAGGCATTGAAGGTGTGAAAGAGCTCCTCCTGAGTCTGATCCTTACTCTGTAGAAAGTGAATATCGTCGATCAGCAACACGTCCACATTCCGGTACCGGTTTTTGAACTGATGGTTCTTCCCATCCCGGATCGACTGGATAAACTCATTGGTAAAAGTCTCGGCGGTAACATACACCACCCGCGTCTTTTCATAGGTATTGTGCACGTAATTGCCGATCGACTGAATCAGGTGTGTCTTGCCGAGCCCAACCCCTCCGTAAATAAGACAGGGGTTATACGCTGTACCGGGATTCTTCGAGATAGCGATACAGGCGTTGGCGGCGAAGGAGTTGTTATCGCCGACCACAAAGTTCTCAAAGGTGTAGTCGATACGCAGCTCGTTGTGCTTGCGCAGGTTCAGCTGTGAGCCCGGGGTGCTTCCAGCCCTCGGCGAACCACTCTGCTGAGTCTGCGGGTATGGGCCGGGCTGATGCTGATCCTGGCGTGGCGCCGCATCGAACGCAGCTGCACGGCTGCTGTCTGCATGCATGCCGGAACCAGAACGGTCAGCATGGGGATCAATGATTATAGAAGATTTCGAACCTGTTTTTTGTCCTTTATCTTCTCGAGTATTTTTTTCCGTAGAAAAAGAGCTTTCCGTCTTTGATGGGCCTGCACCGTTTTCAGAGCCGCCTGTTCTAGGTAGATCGTCAGATGGATGAGTAGCGGACGTGCCGGAATCGGCCGGCGCCGAGCTATCCACAGGCTGCTGTGCATGGCCTCGCCCTATTTGACCGGTGCTGTCATTGGATCCAGCAGCCTGTGATCCGTCCTTTTGAGCCGAGTGGTCGGCCGGCGGTTGCAGCTTGACTATCTCGAAGCTCACCTGAATCGACATTCCGGAGAGATCGAACAGCGTATCCTGGATCAGTTTAAGATAGCGCTGCTTTACCTGATCCCGATAAAAAGATGAGGGGACAGCAAGAATTATCTCGTTTTCACGAGATGCATAGTACTGTAAATTACGAAACCACATAACATATTCCTGTTCAGAGATATGCTGTCTAATCTGATTCAGCGCCTCTTTCCAGAAAATACTGTAGTCCCACTGCTGTGTATCGCCTTCCATCTAATACTCCACTATGATATACACTTACTGCACAAGTTATCCACAACCGTTATGCTTATATAAGAAAATATATAAATCTCTTATATGTCTAACTTTAACAGAAACCTAATATATAATTCTATTTGCTGCAACAAATTAACAAAATTTGCTTACCAAATATTAAAAATCTCAATTCTTTTGATGATTAATTTAACAGGTCTTCTTCTAATATGCCATAGGATTGGGAATTTATCCACAAGTTTTCCCCACTGCTGTTTGAAGAATGGTGCTCAGTGTAAACCAAACTATTTTCAAGAAATTAATTAGATTTTTCAATAGTTATCCGGACTCTAAATGCTTAGCCTAAATGCTATTGAAATCTGTATAGCACCAAGCTTCGGACAACAGGTTTACTTTTAGGGCTGAAAACGGTATAATTTCCCATTCACATAAACGAACAACAGGTAGAATAAACATGCACGACCAATATTCCGCTCAGCACATTCAGGTACTGAAAGGCCTGGATGCGGTGAGAAAACGACCAGGCATGTACATCGGGTCAACCGGCCCGGACGGACTGCACCACCTGGTATACGAAATCGTCGACAACAGCATAGACGAAGCGCTGGCCGGCCACTGTTCGCAGATCAGCGTAAAAATCGGCCGGGGGAACATCATCACCGTCGAGGACGACGGGCGGGGAATCCCCGTCGACACCCACCCGGTCGAAAAAGTCAGCGCCCTGGAAATCGTCATGACCCGCCTGCACGCCGGCGGAAAGTTCAACAAGGACACCTACAAAGTCTCCGGCGGACTGCACGGAGTCGGCGTATCGGTAGTAAACGCCCTGTCCAAATGGTGCGACGTGGTCGTCCACAAAAACGGCAAACAGTACTACCAGAAGTACGAGCGCGGCATCCCGCTGATGCCGGTAGAAGAGCAGGGTGAGACCGACCGCGTAGGAACCACCACGCGCTTCCTGGCGGATAGCGAAATCTTCGAGACCACCGATTACAGCTTCGACGTCCTGGCCCAGCGTCTGCGCGAGCTGGCCTTTCTCAACAAGGGCATCAAAATACACCTGGAAGACGAACGCTTCCCGCAGAGTAAGGTCCGCGACTTCCAGTTCGAAGGCGGAGTCAAATCCTTCGTCAGCTACCTCAGCGAAAGCAAAAAGCCGATCCACAAAGAGCCGATCTACATAGAGGCCACCCGCGAGAACATCGAAATCGAAGTGGCCATGGAATACAACGAAGGTTACTCGGAGAACATCTTCAGCTTCGTCAACAACATCAACACCCGCGAAGGCGGCACCCATCTGGTGGGCTTCAAAACCGCCCTTACCAGGGTCTTCAACGACTTCCTGAAGAAGTCGAAGCACGCCAAAAAAATGGAAGACAGCCTCAGCGGCGACGACTGCCGCGAAGGCCTCACCGCCGTCATCTCGGTCAAGGTCCCCGAACCGCAGTTCGAAGGCCAGACCAAATCGAAGCTCGGCAACTCCGAAGTAAAGGGCGTGGTCTCCTCGCTGGTCTACGAGTACCTCACATACTTCTTAGAGGAAAACCCCTCTGTTATCGATAAAATCCTCGAAAAAGCAGTCATGGCCGCCAAGGCCCGGGTGGCGGCCCGCAAAGCCCGCGACCTCACCCGCCGTAAGAGCTTCCTCGAAAGCT
>JAASTM010000114.1 GCA_021767325.1 Spirochaetales bacterium | reverse complement strand
GTTGCGGTGCCGGCCCCGGAAAGCGGCTCGAACGATGCATCTGAAGAGAATGTGGAATAAGATGGCAGATGCCATTCTAAATATTGAACTGAAAAGAAATTACTAAAGAGGAGTATCTATAATGGGACGGATTATAGGAATTGATCTTGGAACTACTAATTCTTGTGTTGCTGTAATGGAAGGAAATGAATCGGTTGTTATACAGAATGCCGAAGGTCAGCGGACCACCCCTTCGATTGTTGGTTTCACAAATAAAGGTGAACGCCTGGTTGGACAACCTGCGAAGAACCAGATTGTAACCAACCCGGAGAACACAATATATTCGATCAAGAGATTTATGGGACGCCGCTTTTCCGAGGTTCCTTCGGAAATTCAGATGGTTCCCTACCAGGTGAGCGAATCATCAAACGGCGAAGTGCGGGTAAAGGCGCATGACAAAGAGTACTCTCCGCAGGAGATCTCGGCGATGGTTCTGCAGAAGATGAAACAGACCGCCGAGGATTATCTGGGCGAAGAGGTAAAAGAGGCGGTTATTACGGTACCGGCCTATTTCAACGACAGTCAGCGCCAGGCTACCAAGGACGCCGGGCGGATTGCCGGTCTGGATGTGAAGCGCATCGTGAACGAGCCGACCGCTGCATCTCTGGCCTACGGCCTGGGCAAAGAGAACAAGGAAGAGCGCATCGCCGTGTATGACTTCGGCGGTGGTACTTTTGATATTTCCATCCTCGAACTCGGCGACGGAGTGTTCGAGGTAAAATCCACTAACGGTGATACCCACCTCGGTGGTGACAATATTGACCAGCGGGTAATCGACTGGCTGGTACAGAGTTTTAAGAATGACCACGGTATCGACCTCGGACAGGACAGGATGGCGCTGCAGCGGCTGAAAGAGGCGGCTGAGAAGGCGAAAATCGAACTGTCCAGTACACAAACCACGGAAATCAATCTTCCCTTTATTACCGCGGACTCTGCGGGACCAAAGCATCTGCAGTACAGTCTGACCCGCTCCAAGTTCGAGCAGATGATCAGCGATTTGATTGAGCGAACCGAAGGACCGATCAAGAGCGCCCTCAAGGATGCCGGCGTAACTGCGGACCAGGTCGATGAGGTTATTCTGGTCGGCGGTAGTACCCGGATTCCGGCGGTTCAGCGCTCGGTGAAGGAGATGTTTGGGAAGGAACCGCACAAGGGTGTAAATCCCGACGAAGTGGTTGCAATGGGTGCCGCTATTCAGGGCGGTATTCTCGGCGGCGATGTGAAAGACGTTCTGCTGCTGGATGTAACCCCGCTTTCTCTGGGTATCGAAACCCTCGGCGGAGTATTCACCAAACTTATCGAGCGCAACACCACTATACCTACCCGCAAGAGCCAGATTTTCTCCACCGCAGCGGACAACCAGAATGCGGTTTCTATTCATGTGCTGCAGGGTGAACGTGAAATGGCCAACCAGAACCGCACCCTCGGACGGTTCGACCTGGTAGGTATTCCGCCTGCCCCCCGGGGGGTTCCACAGATCGAGGTAACCTTCGACATCGACGCGAACGGAATCGTGCACGTCTCGGCCAAGGATCTGGGTACCGGCAAGGAACAGAAAATCCGCATCGAATCCTCTTCCGGACTCTCGGAAGATGAGATCAACAAGATGGTCAAAGAGGCCGAAGAGCATGCGGAGGAAGACAAGGTGGCCCGTGAGAAGGTCGAGGTTCGGAACGAGGCCGACAGCCTGGTCTACTCCACCGAGAAATCACTCTCCGATTACGGCGACAAGATCGGCGATGAAGAGAAACAGAAAATCGAATCTGCCAAGGATGAGCTGAAAAAGGCCATGGAAAACGACGATCTCGAGGAGATGCGTTCCAAGATGGAGGCCCTCAAGCAGGCTTCCCACAAGCTGGCTGAAGAGGTATACAAACAGACCGGCGGACAGGGCCAGGAAGGTGCAGCCGGAGCGGCCGGCGGTGCGGGCGCTGCTGGCGCCGGAGCAGCCGAAGGCGGCGAGCAGACCGGCGGAGCTCAGAGCGGCAGTGACGAAAACGTTGAAGACGTAGACTACGAAGTAGTAGACGAAGACGAGAACAAAAGTTAAAGGGTGAGTTGAGCTGTGGCTAAACGAGACTACTACGAAGTCCTGGGGGTGCCCAAAAGCGCCTCCAAGGACGACATCAAAAAGGCATATCGAAAGCTCGCAGTCAAATATCATCCCGACCGTAACCCGGATGATTCCAAAGCTGAAGAGTTGTTCAAGGAAGCATCCGAGGCATATGAAGTGCTCAGCGATGACAAAAAGCGGCAGGCCTACGACCAGTTTGGCTTTGCCGGTGTCGAAGGCATGGGCGGCGGCGGCCAGGGAGGAGCACAAGACTTCTCCTCGGCCTTCCGCGATTTCGAAGATATTTTCGGTGATTTTGGCGACATCTTTGGCTCCTTTTTCGGAGGCGGTGGCGGCGGCGGTCGCCGGCGTGGGTCCTCGCGGACCTCAGCGCAGCGTGGAGCCGATCTGCGATACAACCTGGAGATTTCTTTCAAAGATGCCGTCTTTGGAACCAAAGTAGAGATATCCTACGAACGGCATGTGACCTGTCCCTCCTGCGGTGGAGGCGGTGCCGAATCCGGCAGCGGGCGGAAAGTCTGCCCGACCTGCGGCGGCAGTGGACAGGTGCGCCGGAGCTCCGGCTTTTTCTCGATTGCATCTCCGTGTCCGACATGTAACGGAGAAGGATACATTATCGAGAATCCCTGTGACATGTGTAAGGGCAATGGGGTTATCTCGAAGGCCCAGAAGCTGAAGGTAACTATACCGCCGGGTATCGAGAGCGGTAAACGTATTAATATTCCCGGACAGGGGGATGCCGGACCCAACGGCGGGCCGGCCGGAGATCTATTTGTCTATGTGCGGGTAAAACCGCATGAATACTTCGAACGGCACGGGAACGACATCTACTGTGTAATACCGATCACATTTACTCAGGCGGCTCTCGGAGCCGAGATCATGGTACCGACACTGGAGGGCAAGAAAGTCAAGGTAAAAGTGCCCTCCGGAACCCAGAACGGTAAGATTCTGCGGCTTAAGAACGAGGGCGTACCGCACCTTCACAATAGTAACCGCAGAGGCGACCTCTACATCAAGATTCGGGTGGAAGTTCCTAAAAAGCTCTCTTCCCGCGGTAAAGAGCTGTTAAAGGAGCTGTCCGAGCTCGAAGGCGAGAACCAGAATCCCTCACCGGTACCGCTGGCCGAACTGGGAACGTAATTACCCGTTATGAATATCTCAACCGCCGGTCTATCGTGGATCGGCGGTTTTTTTATTCCATACCCGCACTCAATTTTATGGAGGGTGGTGTCCGATAAATGGAAAATAGGAGTACACATGCAGAATAAGACAATACTAATCATAACCGGCTTTATGCTGCTGTTTACAGTTATAGGAATGCCGCTCATGTCGGCGGAGGAAAAGAGCCGGGACCTGCGGACCGAAGCCCTGATAGAGGAGTTCCGGGATCTCGAGGATGCTCTACCGGCTTTGGAGCTGGATTCGAACGACGACGGACAAATCGATTATCTCATCAAAACCAACGAAAGTGACGAGAAGATGATGGAGATTCTCGACTACAATCATGACGGCGAGATGGATGATTTTTATATATATGAGAACGGGGTGCTCAGGCAGCGGGCAATCGACTCTAACTTTGATACCAAAATCGATATATGGGTCTATATTAGTGAAGGGGTCTATATTTCACGCTATGAAGAGGATTCCGACTATGACGGCACCATGGATGTTGATAAGAACTATGCTCCTGAAGAGAAGAAGGTCGGGGCTCAGAACTGATGCAAAACGTAATACTCGGTTTTCACGCAATTGAAGAGGCTCTACGCTCGGGTAAGGGCAGGGGTATCCTGTATGTGAGCCGGAAGTCCAGCCGGATAGAATCGCTGGTCGAACTCGCCGAGCAGAAGAATATTCCAGTAAAGCGTACGGGGGACGATACTCTTGGCAAGCTGGCCGGTAAAGACGCCGAGCATCGCGGGGCTCTATACGTACAGACCGTCGCTAAAAAGCGCTACAAGGACCTCAGCGATTTTATCGAATCGAAGGGTGAGCAGCAGCCCTCGCTGGTGTTGGTTCTGGACGGGATTACTGATCCGCAGAATCTGGGAGCTATACTCCGCAGTGCAGACCAGTTCGGTGTAGATCTGGTGCTGCTTCCGGAGAGAAGAAGTGCAAAGGTGAACACCACAGTCAACAAGACCTCGGCCGGCGCCAGTTCATACGTACCGGTGTTGGTGGTCAAGAACCTGCGGCGCAGTATAAGCGACCTGAAGCAGGCTGGGTACTGGGTGTATGGGGCGGATGTACAGGGTCTTCCCTTGCAGGATGTCGATTTCGCCGATCGGGCGGTGCTCGTGATGGGGGCGGAGGGGAAAGGTTTGAGCCGGATTATACTCGAAGAGTGTGATCAGACCGCGACCATTCCCACCTCGGGCCATGTTGATTCTTTGAATGTGTCGGTTGCTGCCGGAATCATTCTCTATGAGATGCGCCGGCCATAGTATTACGGTGTGAAACCCCCGAGGGGATCTCTACTCTTCAAAAAACTTGTTGCCAATATCTTTACGGCTCCATGCCCCCGGAAAACTCACCCGCTGAATTCCGTCATAAGCATGGGTGTTCGCTTTTACGATGTTATCGCCCAGACCGACTACCGTGAAACAGCGCCCGCCGTTGGTATAGATATGTCCGTCGCCGTTTTTATGAGTGGCCCCGTGAAATAGAAGGGTGTTTCTCTGCGGATAAATCGAGTCAATCTTTACAGCTACCGGTTCGGGCATGCGCTCCGGATATCCCTCTCCGGCAATAACCACTCCCACTGCAGATTTATTGGAAAGCTCGAGATGAAATTGACCGAGGTTTCCGTTTTCAACTGCCCGCAGCAGATTACCGAAGTCGGATTTTATCAGCGGCAGAATAACCTGGGCCTCCGGATTGCCGAGTTTTACGTGATAAGAGGTGAGTTTGGCCCCGCCTTCCTGAATCAGCAGACTGAAGAAAAAGACTCCCTTGTAGCTCAAGCCCTCTTTTTTCAGCCCCTCGAAGGTCGGTTCGATTATCTCCGTGAGGATCTTCGAATAGGTTTTCTCCGAGAGAATCGGCACCGGACAAATGGCTCCCATCCCGTTGGTAATAGCTCCCGTGTCGTTGTCGAGGGCTTTGGTGTAATCGGAAGCCGGTGGAAGAATGATGTGATTTTCACCATCGATAAACGCTGATATGGTAAGGTTATAGCCAGCTTCAAACTGTTCCACCAGTACCCTGTCGTTTTCCAGGACCTGTAGTCCGAACTCGATGAGCCGCTCGGTATCAGTGGAGTCGAATACGTTCAGACTCGCAAAAGGGCGGTTCCTCTTCACTACCAGGTGCTCTCCCCGGTGACTCTCCATGTATTTCTTGAACTGGTCGGGCTCTGAAAATACCTCTACCGAGGTAGTGGGAATCTCGTATCTCTGCATAAAACTGCGGGCATACAGGCGGTCCTGTTCGAGCTGAGCGGCTTTTGAGGTGGCGCCGAAGGCGTTTATGCCGGCCGCCTCCAAAGCATCTACGACTCCGCTGTGCTGTGCTGGGGCGGTTCCCACCACACAATGATCGATCGACAGCTGTTTACACAGTTCAACAACGTCCGAAGGGTCGTCAGGATTGATCGAGTCGATATTTTCGGCTATTTCGGCGGTGCCTGAATTTCCGGGCGCTACATACAACCCCGTAATCAAGTGACTTTTATCCAGAGCCCATGCCATTGCATGTGCTTTCGCTCCGGAACCGAGAATGAGAACTTTCACATGAACCTCCACAGTCGATGCGCTGTTGTTTTGTATTCTTACATTTTAGATAAATCTTCTCAAGGGCCAGCACGCTAGGGCTAGCGGATGTTGAGTGTAGCGATATTCACGGTTCGCTTCAAGTGGGTAGGTGGGGACTATTCAGGTAGTTCTACTTTGAAATGGCGCTGCATATAGCCGTGCAGGATGTGGCGGTAGCACTCTTCGGTTGTGCAGCGCACCAAGTCGTTGCGCAATGCCGAACCGGCGGGAAACCCCTTGGTGTAGGCGCTCAGATGTTTCTTCATCTCTGCACATGCCCGGGCTTCGCTTTTGTAGTGCAGCTCCCGTTTGAGATGCCGGTAACCGGTCAGCAATCGTTCGATGAACTGCGCCTCCGGACCGGATGCCGGATATCCGCTCCCGGCGGTGAGTTCGGTCGGCTGAGCGTGCGCTCCAGTAAGCAGGGCGCGGGTATCCCGGAACACCAGTGGATTTCCGATAGCCCCGCGGGCGAACATCACTCCGGCACAGCCGGTTTGCCGCAGCATGTCAGCTGCCGCTTCCGCACTGAACAGGTCGCCGGAACCGATGACCGGCACCGGCAGGGTTTCGGCCAGCCGGGCAATATACTCCCAGTGGGCGGACCCGGAATAGCCCTGCACCCGGGTGCGGGCGTGGATCCCCACCATGGCAGCCCCGCCTTCCACGGCCGCCAGTCCGGCCTCGATGAAGTTTATCGACGAGTCGTCCCAGCCGGAGCGAATCTTTACCGTGACGGGTACCTTTGTAGAGGCGGTGAGCTGCCGTACAATCGCGTAAATCTTTTCGGGGCTCCGCATGAGCATTGAACCGGCACCGGTTTTCACGACCTTGGGTACCGGACAGCCGCAGTTGATATCAATCAGAGTCGGTGCGTATTCGAGAATGCCCGGCAGGGCCCGTTCGGCCTGTTCGGCTTCTGCCAGAAATATCTGGATGCCGAGCAGATCCTCGTCTTCGCCCCGCTCCATAAGGTCCACAGTCTTCTGGTTACCCCGGGCAATTGCTTCCGCAGAAACCATTTCGGTGTAACAGAAGTCGGCACCGTATGAGCGAGCGATCTCCCGGAAGGCCCTGTCGGTGTAGCCGGCCAGCGGCGCCAAAAAAAGATTGCCCGGCAGGGTTAGGCCGGGCAGTTCGATGCTGTGATAAAGCGGTGTGTCCATGGAACCTCAGCTGTGCTGCCGGGCTTACTCTTCGATTCC
>JAASTM010000113.1 GCA_021767325.1 Spirochaetales bacterium | reverse complement strand
GCACCGTCGACTTCAAGGTCGGCAGCGGTTACCGGATCGCCTTTCTTGTTGTAGCCCAGCGCCATTTTTGCAATGCGCTCCCGCATGTCCTTTAGGTCGCGAGCAACCGAGAGAATGGCCATGAGTTCCGAGGAGACGGTAATCTGGAAGCCTGACTTCATCATGAAGCCGTCCATTTTTCCGCCGATGCCGATGATGATTTCCCGCAATGCCTGGGCGGAAAAGTCGATAACCCATCCTACTGCGGGATTATACGGATCTATATTCAGTCGTTTGAGGTTCTTTTTCTCCAGGGTCTTGTCTCCGTAGTTGAACTCATGCTGCATTCTGGAGGTAAGTGCCACCATGCCGAGGTTATGGGCATTGGTAATGGCGTCGATATCGCCGGTAAGTCCTAGACTGAAATCGGTAAGAGGCACCGCCTGAGCTAGACCACCGCCGGCCGCCGAGCCTTTGATGTTGAAAGTAGGACCGCCGGAAGGTTGTCGGATAGCCCCCGATACGCTTTTGCCGATCGCGCCGAGACCTTGCACGAGTCCGAGCGTAGTGGTGGTTTTTCCCTCTCCAAGCGGTGTCGGTGTAATAGCGGTAACATCGATATACTTGCCATTCGGCCGGTCTCCGACCCTGTCCAGGACCTTTCGATAATCTACCTTGCCCAGATAGTGGCCGTACGGAAGAAGTTCCTCCTCCTGGATACCGAATTTACTCGCTATGTCATAGATGCGATGCATAGACTTTTCAGCTTCCGCTGCAATTTCCCAATCTTTCATCTTGGTTGGATCAAGTTTAGCCATAGTGCCTCCTTTTACACTGATTCCCACAGAATATGAAATTTACTATGTATTATAATAGACCGGAGTAAAGAGTGCAACTTAATTGCAACGAAATGCAACAAAAACCGGGTGAATTGTGTCTGCTGCTATATGTCCAAAAGTGCGGCCACAGCGGCGCCTATGATGGGCGCGTCTTCGTTATGAATGAACTCGAAATATCTCTCCTGCTGATCCTGCAGATACTGTTTGAGGTAGTAGCGGGTTCTGAACATGAGGTCTTTCGATTTGAAGAACGTGGTTCCGTCGGCACAGATTGCGACCGGATAGGACGGATCACGCCCTGACTCTCCTTTTAGGATGGTTGCCGAGAGGTTTACTGCAGCCAACTTGGCCGCCCGCTCTAGGATTGTATCAACCAGTGTGAAACATGTACTGCGGTCGGCCTGCGTGTCGCAGGCGAGGGCGAGTTTGTTTTCGCCGTCATATGGATTATGGAGAAAGCTATCCACTGATATGGTATCAAGGGGTAAAAGCTTTTTTATCTCGCTGGCCGCCGAGTCTGAAAACAGATTTGCTTCGATGGCTTCTTCCAAAACGCGACTGCTGAGGGGACCAAGATAGGCTCCGGATATCATTTTTTCGAAGCGATATGAGCCCGGTTTGATGGTTGTCTGGTCGAAGTTTTGATCGATGCTCCCGCCCCGGAATTTATCGAATCCTCCAGACTCGATGTTGATGATTTGGCTGCCGGTCGAAGGCAGTGCCGGCAGTTTTGTAATGTTCTCGTTTTTCTCGAGGTAGGCGCTGTTGGTTCCGGTCCCGAGGATGAAGCCGACAAAAGCGCTGTAGGGACGCTCGGTAGAAGCGGCCTTTCCGGCCAGCAGGGTGGCAACGGTATCATTCAGTAATACCATGCCGGCGGGTTCCGGATATCCGCGTTTTTTGAGGGTTTGTCGAAGATTGGTGCCGATGAGCTCGCCTTCGACCTCATGGGCATTAATCTCCTTGGAAAAATGGAGCAGCCGCCCGTCCTTATCCGGCGTTATTTCGGTTGGATAGGAGAAACAGAAACCGATGTGCGGGGGATTTTCGCTGCTCCATGAATCGAGCACATCCTGCATATAGTCGACGATGGTCTCGAAGAACTCGTCTTTGTGCATGAGTCCCTGTGAGCCGGGCATCGGAAACTTCTGAAACTTTTCAATTACGGTTTTTCCCCGGTCTGAGAACTTCACCTGCGCCACCCGGAAGTTGGTGCCGCCGGCATCCAGTACTATTACCGGTGTTTCGAATGGAAGTTCTCCCTCTGCGTTGAGGTAGGTGGGTATCATATGCAGCGATGCATCGAAGCCTTCGAGTCCCGTTTTCATTTCAGAGAGAAAAGACTGTACGCTCTGCTCCATGTCTATTTCTGCTGCGGTCATCGAACGGCTGTGCATAAACTCTTGTGCGCGCCTCTTACTGCTCTCCATCCACCTCTCCTTCACTGTACCCGAGCTCGCTCGAAAAAGTGATTGCAGCCGGTACAGCTGTGACTGTAATTATGTCCTCTTTGTCGATTGGTACATCCGCCTCGCGTAAGTTGGATAAGAACTCACGGACTTGTTCACGGGTCCTTATCTGTGCAAGAATGAACAGCACATGACCCCGCTCAATCTTATCAGATTGGAAGAAGCCGGTAAAGAAAGTAAATTCATCAGTAAGCGCCGCCGAGATGTTTTGTCCGTCGATGCTGGTCGCGCGGGCTACTCCGATGCTCTGGAGCGCCAGATAGATGTCCTCTTTATACGATGGATCATGAACCTCGATTATAAGATACAGCATGGTTACCTCCGCAGATCTATACCTGTTCGCGGGCTTCGCCCGATTTCTTCAATGCAAACCGGGTCAGTAAGGGCCCGATAATTTCCGTTATGATGGTAGTAAAGAGTAAGATGTTGATAATATAGTGTGCCATCTCGCTGCCGGCGCTGCCGTATTGCGGCTGGGTGAACTCCTTGTTTATCGACAGCGCCAAAGCAAGTGCGACCCCGACCTGCGGCAGCAGGGTAAAACCGATGAATTTCCGGACACGCTTAGGAGCCCTCCCTATCACAGCTCCGAGCGATGCCCCGCCGATTTTTCCGATACTCCGGGCGGCAAAATACACGAGTCCCATAATGCCGATCTGCCCGAGTACACGTACATCCAGATGAGCACCACCCAGCAGGAAAAATGCCGCTAAAAACAGAGGGGAGAAATTCTCCACTACCGTGGTGCTGCGCTTGGCCAGAGTCGGCGATTTATTCACCAGTATTGCTCCGAATGCCATGACCGCCAGCAGCTCGGAGTTGCCGAGTTTTTCACTGATGCCGAGAATTGCCATGAGAGCTGCTGCCACCAGCAACATCACCCACTCTGTATCACGGATATTCGCCAGTAAGCGTCGGAAAATCCACGCGGCAACCAACCCGATAAGGATCGATTCACCTATTGAAAGCAGTGTTTTTCCGATGATCAGTGCAAAATGGGCTTCGCCGCCGGTCAGACCAGCTTTGACGATACCTGAAGCGAACACATAGATGATTAGTGCAACCGCATCATCGATGCCGACAACTGCCATAATGGTAGATGTGAGCTCCCCTTTAGATTTGTACTGTTTTATAACCGCGACCGTCGCTGCCGGAGCAGTAGCGGAAGCAACCGATCCGAGCAGCAGTGCCATGTAGGGATTTTCGGGGAAAAGGTATAAAAGAATGAAGTACACCAGCAGGAATGCGGCAAAGCATTCGAACAGTACTATCAACAGAATCGATTTGCCCAGTCGCTTGATTACATCCAGTCGCAGCTCGACCCCGATGATAAATGCAATGATACCGAGTGCCACAGTTGATACTGCTGATAGCTGTTCGAGAATCCGGGGAGAGAGGATGTGCAGCAGCGAGACGCCCATTACTACCCCGACCAGCACATAACCGGTGACTTCCGGCAATTTCAAGCGGCGGGCGGCTGCTTTGGTGAGAAAGGCGGCAAAAAAGATAACGGCAAGATAAATGAACGGGTTGAATTCCATATAAATCCTGCCGCTTTATTGTCTTGGCTTGAAAAGGGAGATTACTTCTTCAGGGGAACCGGCCCGTATCAGGGCTTCACGGCGGGCCTGGTTCTTGGTGAACAATACCAGTTTCGAGAGTATTCTCAGATAATCCTTCTGCCGGTTGTCGGGACCGCCGATGAGAAAGACAATAGAAACCGGAAGGTCGTCGATCGCTTGCCAGTCAACCGGATGCTGAAGCACTCCTACGGTAATGAAGAACTCGTCTATGCCTTCACGTTTGGCGTGTGGAACCGCCACTCCTAGCCCAATGCCGGTGCTCATTATTGCTTCTCTTTCGAAAATTGCGGTTTTGAAATCGTCCAGATCGTTCACCTTGCCGGCGGCGAAGCAGATGTCGACCATGTTTTCCAGAATTTCATCCTTCACAGTGCAGTCGGTGAAATACATATTGTTTGGATCCATATACTCGTGGAGCTGCTTCATGTCATCTCTCCTATAGGTCATAGCTGATATTTCACTTTTGGATAGTATTCCCCGTCCGGAAACATGTCAATAAGAGTGCTATCCGGAGCGTGTGAATAACCCGCGGAGTTTCCGCATCCTCGCCGACATACTCTTTGTAAAAGAGTTTGCTTTTGGATGTGGTATGCTGGTCTGGGGGCCGCCCCCGGAGATGTAGGTGAAATCGGAGTCGCTGCCGATCTCGAAGAGCAGATAAGTTATCTGAGATGTACGATTGTAAATGGGGTACACATGAAAGAATAGATCCTCTCTCTGCTCTTTTTCATACTTCTGCTTGAACTCGATATTACTGAGTACTTCATGTATAAACAGATTCGGTACGAGGTTCTCGATATTCTTGTCGATGAGTTTTGACCGGTCTGTCTTGTTACTTTCTTCGTACCGGATGCTGACGTGCAGGATTTTACCGGTTACATCCGTGATGAGGAGCGGTGCCTTGATATTTGCACAGAGAAAAGAGATCAGCGCGTGTTGGGCGCTCATTTTCAGCGACTGCTTTTCGTTTATTGTGGACACTCGCTCAAACAGGGCCGACAGCGGCTCCCTGAGTTCATATAGATGTTTCGAGCTCAGTTGTGTAGATAGTGAGATGTAGGAGCTCATGGAGCGAATGCGCTGCAGCTCTGCCGAAACCCTTCTACGTACAAACACGATTCTGCCGATCATAACCGCTATCAGCAGCAGTGCAACTAAAGCGGCAAAGAGAAACCACTCGGCGGTGAGTTTAGCCTCCAGTCCGCTCAGGACGACCCCTTGCTCACTGCTGCCGGCGAACTGGCCAAAGGCAATGAAGCCCAGGAAGCCGAGAAGTGCAATTGCAACTGTCGACACTACAGCACAGAGTATTAACCAAAAGCGTGGAACGAATATCATGCTACAGCTCCTTGAACTTGTCGATGTCTTCGTTTTTTCCCACTATCAGGATGGTGTCCTGATCTGCGAGTTCGGTTGTGGGTTCGGGAAACAGTACCGTTTCTTCCTTCACGGGATTGCCGACATCATCGACTGAGTGCTGGCTGCGGTAAATAGCAACGATGCTGATGCGATGCTTATTGCGTAGGTCGAGCTTCAGCAGCGGCTTGCTCTGCACGGCTTTGGGAGGCTTCATTTCTACTATGCTCAGGGCACTGCCGATCTGAAACCGGTCCGAAATGTCAGGAGTTGCCAGGCGCTGGGCTATTTTTATTCCCTCGTCTATTTCCAGGTTGACTACCTCGTCCGCTCCAACTTGCCGCAGCACCTGGGAATGGAGTTCGGAGATTGCCCGGGCGAGAATATACGGTATTCCTTTGCGTTTCAGAAGGGCGGTTGTAAGTATGCTGGCTTCGATGTTCTCTCCGATTGCGACGATGGCAGTCTGCACATCATCAAAGGGCACCTGCTCCAAAGATTCCTCGTCGGTCGAATCGACCCGGATGGCCTGGGTCACATCATCTTTCACCTTATCTATCAGATCGGTCTGGTTATCGATTGCGATTACCGATGCCCCCCGCTCTATAAAGGTCGCGCACAACTGACGCCCGAAAGTGCCGAGGCCGATTACTGCAAATACTTTATCCATTTCAATCCTCCTAATATCTTCTCCCGAGCTTACAGCAGAATATTCCCGCGGGGATACGAGATCTGTACGCTCTTCTCCGGCTGTGAGGCTGCTGCCAGAATAGTCAGCGGTCCGAGCCGCCCGATAAACATGAGAACGACAATTACTACTTTTCCTGAGAGGCTGAGTCCACCGGTAATGCCGGTGGAGAGGCCGACAGTCCCGAAGGCCGATACCGTTTCAAAGAGTATCTCTTCCAGGGGTGCGCTTTCCGTCGCGCTCAGTATTATCGTACCGATTGCTACCGCGAAAACTCCGAAGAAAAACACCAGAAAGGCCTTGTTTACATGCGATCTGCTGAGGGAGTTTCGCCGCAGAACTATTGAGTCTTGATTCGACAGTACCGACTTGAGGTAGGCATACATAATAGCGGCATTGTTTATTTTTATTCCGCCGGCCGTACTGCCCGAGGCGGCGCCAATGAACATAAAAGGGAGCATACACAACAGCGTGGTGGTGGTGAGACTGCCGATCGGAATGGTGTTGAAACCGGCGGTTCGCAAAGTAACCGACTGGAAAAAGGCGCTGAGGTACTGCTGACCCAGAGGCAGTTCTGCCAGTGTATTGCCGTGCTCGAGAGCGTAAAACAGCAGCATGCCGATCATGATCAGTACCGGCGTGGCAACGATCACCACATAGGTGTTAAGAGAAACGTGTTCTCGTTTTGTGCGGGCGGGGCGAAAGAGGGCCCTTATACGGCTTCCGGCTATGGAATAGAAGTTGGTCAGCACGGCGAAGCTGATGCCCCCGAGAATGATAAGCAGTGCCACGGTACCATTTACCAAAAAATTGGCGGAGAAACTCTCGAGGCTGTCCGAAAACAACGCGAATCCGGCATTGCAGAAGGCTGAAACCGAGTGGAATACCGACAGCAGGAGGGTTTCATGCCACGGCCCCTCGGGCGAATGGAAGGCCGATGCGAGTAAGAGCGCACCGATTACCTCGATTGCGAAGGTCGAGTAAATGATGGTTTTGACCCGCCGGGAGAGCTGGTTCATGTTTTGTTCGCTCAACATGTAGCTGAGCAATAGTTTGTCCTGATATGAGACCTTTTGGCGGACCGAGAACAGGGTGAAATAGGAGATTATCATGATACTCAGTCCGCCGATCTGGATAAGCCCCAATATGACCAGCTGCCCCCAGATAGTGAAGGCGGTT
>JAASTM010000112.1 GCA_021767325.1 Spirochaetales bacterium | reverse complement strand
GGGAGCCGGTAGTGAAATGATCAAAACCCGACCGGCAGTTGTAATAAGCGATAATCAAATGAACCGTCACCTGCAGACAGTTGTGGTGTGCCCAATAAGCTCGCGCATTCACCCAGCTTGGCCGAGCCGCGTCCAGACTGCGGCTACCGGAACACCATCAGAAATTGCAGTTGATCAGATCAGAACCATCTCCAGACAGCGGATCGGAGAACGCATAGGGTTTATCGATGGGACGACGGCCGCAAAACTGCGGCACATAATCACAGTTATGTACGGGGTGCTGTCAGTCACGATTGATTCTTAACAAGGGCGAGTTTTAAAACCCCGGATACCTGCCGGGCACATCCGCGACCATCTGTGGTCTCGGCCCCGTGCGCACACCCATACATCCGTGGTTTATTTCACTTCCTCATCCGCGGGGACTCCGTTTTTACCACCGTACGGCAAACTCTACCCGGCCCCTCCTCTTAAGTCTCCTCCGTTTCGGCGGCCATTTCTCCGGCCATCTCGCGCAGCTTGAACTTCCGAATTTTACCGCTGGCGGTCAGGGGAAACTGGTCCACGAAAAAGACGTGCTTCGGGGCTTTGTAGCGGGCCATCTTCTGCAGGGAGTAGTCGCGCACATCCGCTTCGCTGAGGTCACTGTCCGGCGTGCGGATAATAAAGGCTCCGACTACCTCGCCGTACCTTTTATCCGGCACCCCGACCACCTGCACGTCGCTGACGCCGGGAATAGTGTAGATAAACTCTTCTATCTCCCGCGGATAGATGTTCTCACCTCCCCGGATGATCATGTCCTTGATGCGGCCGGTGATCTTGTAATAGCCGTCCTCGTCCACCGTCGCCAGGTCACCGGTGTGCAGCCAGCCCTCCCCGTCGATGGTTTTGGCGGTGGCATCGGGCATCTTGTAATAGCCTTTCATCACGTTGTAACCGCGGCAGCAGATCTCGCCCTGCTCGCCGGCGGCAACTTCATGCCCGTCTTCGGGATCATTAATCTTCACCTCGATGCCCGGCAGCTTGGTGCCGACGGTGGATACCCGGCGCTCCACCGTGTCGTCCACACTGGTTTGGGTAAATACAGGAGACGCCTCAGTTAGGCCGTAGGCAATCGTCATCTCGCTGCAGTGCATGTCGTTGATCACCCGCCGCATCACATCCTCCGGGCAGGGCGAGCCGGCCATAATGCCGGTGCGCAGCGAGGACAAGTCGAACATATCGAACATTGGATGGTTCAGCTCGGCGATGAACATGGTCGGCACCCCGTATAGGGCGGTGCACTTCTCTTTCTGCACCGCCGCCAGTACCCGCAGCGGGTCGAACTCCTCCAGCATCACCAGAGTGCCGCCGTGGGTGAGCACCGCCAGCACCCCCAGCACTATCCCGAAACAGTGGAACAGCGGCACCGGCAGGCAGAGGCGGTCGCGGCTGGTAAATTTCTGCCGCTCCCCGATGCTCCAGCCGTTGATGAGGATATTACTGTGGGTCAGCATCACCCCCTTGGGAAAGCCGGTAGTTCCGGAGGTGTACTGCATGTTCACCACATCGTTGCAGTCAATCGAATCGCGCAGCGAATCGAGCTGTTCGCTGTCGGAGTGGGCCCCCAGCAGCATCAGCTCGTTGGTGTTGTACATACCCCGGTGCTTCTCCTGTCCCACGTAAATGACACTCTTCAGAAAGGGATACTCGCTGCTGTTCAGGTGGCCCCGCGGGTCACTGCGCAGCTCCGGGACCAACTCGTAGATAGTGGAGATGTAGTCCACATCGCGGTAGCGGTCCACCAGGGCCAGGGCTTTCATATCCGACTGCTTCAGTACATAGGCCAGTTCGTGCGACTTGTAGGAGGTGTTCACCGTCACCAGCACCGCCCCGATTTTCGCCGTAGCGAACATGAATGTCAGCCAGTCGGGCACATTCCGCGCCCAGATGCCCACGTGGTCGCCCGGTTCGATGCCGATGGACAACAGCCCGCGGGCCAGATCATCCACGCGGCGGTTGAACTCACCGTAGGACCAGCGCAATCCCCGGTCCGGGTACACCACAAAGTCCTGCTGCGGGTTCGCAGCCACCTGCTTTTCAAAGAATCGGTTTATTGTTTCGCTAGAATTCAACATACAACTGCCTGCCCCGCTTACATGGGTGTGTAGATAACCGCCAGGATGCGCGCCTCTTCGGAGCCGACGGTATGCACGTAGTGCGGAACCACCGAGTCGTAATAGATACTATCGCTGGCGTTCAAATTGTAAATCTCTTTACCGTAGTGCACCCGGATCGAACCGTCCAGCACATAGATAAACTCCTCGCCCTCGTGCTCGGAGAGGTTCAGCTCCTTCTCTTCGCCGGGCCGCACGGTAATGACGAAAGGCTCCATATGGCGGTCCTTCTTTTCGGCGGCCAGCGAAAAGAAGTCGAGACTGCTGCTGTCGGAGGCAGTCTTGTTGCCAGAAAAGCGGATAATCTTGTCGCTCTTTCCGCCGGTTACCATTACCGGCCCCTGGCCGGGGGCATCGTCGAGAAAGGTCCCCAGCCGCACCCCCAGGGCCCGGGCAATTTTGAGCAGGGGCGCCAGCGACGGGGCCAGACTGCCCGCCTCAAGCTGTTCAATCATCTGAGCGCTGACGCTGCTTAGCTCAGCCAAACGCTCAACCGAAATATCCCGCTGTTCGCGGGTCTGCTTGATCTTTGTACCAATAGTGTTCGCATTGTCCATGCGCTCGATAGTAGAGGGTATTTGAAGCTCTTGCAAGCAGTGTGTCGGCCACAGGCCGCCACGCCGGGAAATAAACCACACTCTTTGTCTTGCGAGTCGCAACCAATGGCCTTAAAATTGATAGTGTTCGTGTACATGAAAGAAGCAGGTGGATCGTGTCCAAAAAAATCCTATTAGTAGAAGACGAGGCGCTTATCGCTCTGTCCGAAGCCCGGATGCTGGAAAAGCACGGGTTCGAGGTGAGTATCGTACACAGCGGTGAGAAGTCTCTCGAGGCGGTTGCCGCCGATCCTTCTATTTCACTCATCCTCATGGACATCGATCTCGGCCAAGGCATTGACGGTACGGAGGCGGCCGAAAAAATCCTCGCGCAGCACGACCTGCCGGTTGTATTTCTCAGCTCGCACACCGAGCCAGAAGTAGTGGAAAAGACCGAAGGCATTACCTCCTACGGTTACATCGTTAAGAATTCCGGTGAAACAGTTATGCTCGCGTCCATCAGAATGGCATTCCGTCTATGGGAGAGCGAGGATAAATTCCGGAAAGCCTTTGAATACGCCTCACTGGGAATGGCCCTTACCGCCCCTTCCGGCGAACTTCTACAAGTCAATGAGGCTTTCGCCGCAATGCTCGGATATTCTATAGAAGAAATCTTCTCGCTCAATTTTGTTCAACTCACCTACCCGGACGATATCGAACTGAGTATCGCTCACCTGGAAGCTATGCTCGCGGGGAATTCTGACCACAGCCGCTTCACTAAGCGCTATATCAGCAAAGATGGAGATATAGTCTGGGCTGACATCAACACCATGCTTCTTCGCAATGCCGAGGGAGAACCGCTGCATTTCGTTACCCATGCCCAGGATATCACCGTCTCTAAGCTCATGCAGGCAGAGCTCACTCGCCAGCGGGAGCAGTACGATCTTCTGTTGCGGTCAGCACCGGTGCCCATACTCGTAGCGCAGGACGGAAAATATGTCTACAGCAATCCCAGCGCAGCGGAGCTCTTGAACTACGCCTCTGCCCAAGAGCTGGTTGAAACTCCTATAGAGCAAACCATTTCTAAAGCCTCGCAAGGCAGAATCCACGAGCGAATGCAAAATATCCATGCCGGCCTTAAAAATCCTCCGGTTGAAATGGATTTCGTGTGCAAGGAAGGGAAAACCCTCTGCTGTGAATCGACTTCCATACCGATTACATTTAATGATGCCCCAGCCGCACTCATTATTAGCCGGGATCTCACGGAACAGAAAAAGGTAGAAGCGGAGTTAAAAGAGAGTCGGGACAAAATTGCAAGCATTCTAAAAGCCGCACCTACCGGTATAGGAGTGGTTCAGGGCCGTAAAGAGCGAAAGATCATCGAAGTAAACGAAAAATTGTGTGCTATGACCGGATACAGCCGCGAAGAGCTGGTAGGAGAACCAGCAAGGATTTTCTATGCCTCTCAAGAAGATTTCGAATACGTCGGTTCAGAGAAATACCGGCAAATAGATAAGCAGGGCAGCGGAAGCGTAGAAACCCGCTGGCAGAAAAAAGACGGGTCTATTATCGAAGTGCTGCTGGCATCATCCCCCATTCACCCGGCAGATATCTCCCAAGGGGTTACCTTTACCGCAATGGACATCACAAATAGCAAACAGACAGAAAGAAACCTTCGAAATACCCTGAACGAAAAGGATTTTCTCATGCGAGAGCTCAACCACCGGATAAAAAACAACCTCTTAATGGTCTCCTCGCTTATAAGCTTGAAAGATGCGGAGATTGAAGACGATCTAAGCGACCTAAAGCACAGAATAGATGCCATTCGTTTGGTACATGAAAAACTCCAGCAGTACAAAGAGATCAACAGAATCGAGGTAAAAGAGTACTTTCAAGAGCTTTTGGAAACACTGTTTGCCTCCACCACCGACAGAAAAGTGCAGATAATAAATTCAATCGAAAGTGTAGTTATTTCCACAAAAACCGCGATTGCACTGGGGTTAATAATAAACGAGATAGCCACAAATGCAGTCAAATACGGCTTCAACTCCGAAGAAAAACCACGATTTTTTGTGGGCTTAACAGAAAACAAAACTGAACATAGCCACAACCTTACCCTTTCTAATAGCGGCAATCCGTTTCCCGATGATATTGAAATAGAGAATGCGGACACATCGGGTCTGCAGCTGGTGTCCATCCTCGTACAACAATTAGAGGGAAGCCTGGACTTAGAGCGACGCCCCTTTACAACATTTACCATCCGCTTTCCAGTCGAGACGGGATTTTTGCAGTAGCTCACATCTGCAAACCGACCGGCTCGTAACTTACAACAGTGAAATGAGCAGCTCTATGAGGCGTACAATAGTCTCCTAAACTGTCCCCGCACCTTTCGGCACGCATAATAATTTCAGGTTTTACCTTGCGACGTGAATAAAAGTGGTTTATACCTTAGATATGATAACGCGAGAACAAAAAGTGAGAGTAGGCATCTTCTTTTTTATCGGCATATTCCTCATTGCCGCTCTCTTCTTCATCTCCTTCGGTCCGACTCTTTTCCAGGAAAAGAAAATCTATTTCATCCGCTTTGAAGATACCTCGGTAAACGGACTGGAGGTAGGCGGAAATGTAAAATACAACGGCATAAATATCGGCGAAGTCAAAAGTATAGAGGTGAGCTCGGAAGATATCGGCCACGTAATCGTAACCATCAGTGTGGATAAGGACACACCTATCAAGGAGGATATGAAGGCGAACCTGGTGATGATGGGTATTACCGGCCTCAAGCAGATTGAATTGACCGGTGGAACCAACCGCTCTGAGGATCTGGAGCCGGGCGGCTTCATCGAAACCGGCAGTTCGGCTATAGCCGATATTACCGGAGAGGCCCAGATTATCGCCGACAAAGTGGAACTGCTGCTGAATAATCTGAACAACTTTGCCAGTAGCGCTAATCAGCAGGCAGTCAGCGATATTCTGGCCAATACCGACTACTTTATCGAACAGAACAGTGACAAACTCACCACCGTGATCGCAAATACCGAAGTGATAACCACGGATCTCCGCAGTGCCGGCGAGGATATCCGCCGCAGCACGGAGGTACTGCGGGGCAAAATCGAGGGTGAGCGGCTCGACACCATTCTCAACAACGCGGTTGAAGTAAGCGAATCGGCACAGCAGATGGTCGATGACATGCGCGAAGTTGTGCGGCCTGAACGAATAGACCAAATAACCGCCAATCTGGCGGAGTTTACTGAAATGATGAAGGGCGAGGCCACCCAGCAGATGCTGGCGGAAACCGGCGATATATTGGCGGAGATTAAGAGTATCCTCGAACAGACGGATAGAACCTCGCAGTTGATAGATATGACGGTGTTGAAAAGCAGCCGGGATATCGTCGACGCAATCAAAACCCTGAACGAAGCGTTGAAGAATCTAAATGAGTTTTCACGGATAATCAGTGAAGATCCATCACGTTTAATTGAGTTCTAAGGCAGGCAAAATGGTGCAAAAATTATTCAAGTTCGGTGTACTGGGTATTCTGCTGTTAGCACTGTTAAGCGGCCTGAGCAGCTGCGTATCGGCTCCACCTCAGGAAAAGTACTATTACACCCTGCAGTACGATCCGAACAGCGAACAGCCGGAGTTAATTCAGAGTGAACCGATCGATGCCAGTGTATGGGTTCAGCCCGCCTCTATCTCGAGAACCTATAAACGCAACCAAATTGTGATGCGCCATTTCGGACCGCGGATATCCTACCTCGAGAACCACCTATGGGCCAATGACCTGGAAGAGAAGGTCGCCGAACTTATCAGTACTCGCTTGAAAGCCTATGATTTATTCGACATCATCCGGCTGGATTTCCCCTATAGCCGGCCCGACTACGAACTAATCCCTACGGTTACTACTATTGAATTTTTGTACGGGGAGGGCAGCTCAACCGCGCTGCTGAACATGCGCTTCGATTTGCGAACCTTGGACGGCAGCAATGTAGTGACTACGGAAATCGAACGGCGGATTGCGGTATACGATAGCAATCTGGACTCCTTTGTGCAGGTAGTCAATGAGGCCATCCTATCTTATACCGATCAATTTGCCGCCGAAATATCGGCCCATTTCGGCCGATACACGGGCTCTGAAAAATCAGTCGGAGTACGGCAGAACCAATTTGAAAGTCTTGATGAGACGGATACGACCGACGGGCAGCTGCTGTTGCCGGGAGTGTTCAGCGATCGTGAACAGCCTTTGTACCAGATAATCGGAAAAGGCCGCGAACCGCAGTGGGGGCGGTTTGGAACCCCGGTCGAGCTGGAACCCGGACGTTATACCATTCGTTACGGTTCGGGAAACAGTCAGCTCAAGCTGCAGAGATCGGTAGAAATCAGACCTGGATACCGCACTATCGTTGAACCAGACTACGGGGGTTTGCAGGTCGAAATTATTACTCCGGACGGGCGACCGGTAGAGCTTTCGTATCAAGTTTTTGATGCCGAAACAGG
>JAASTM010000111.1 GCA_021767325.1 Spirochaetales bacterium | reverse complement strand
GGCCCAGGTAGAGTGATTACCAGTCGTGAACTGCGCCGCTCTCGTCGCGGTAGCCGGGTATAAACGCTTTTTTGTAGGGAAATGCGCGTGCTTTCGCTTCATCCACTCCTACGCCCAGACCGGGCCGGTCCTCAATGCTTAGATACCCTTCCTCGCTGACGGGCCGCCACTCGAAGACCTCACTGAGGCGCGGATCGAAGCGCAGGGTCTCCTGGATACCGAAGTTCGGCACATGCAGGTCAAGATGAAACTGGGCCGCGTGGGCCAAAGGCGAAATGTCGCCGGGGCCGTGAAAGGCGGTCTGAACGCCGTAGGCGGCGGCAGTATAGGCAGCCTTGCGCAGCGGGGTGATGCCGCCGAAGTGGCTGATATCCAACCGGATATAGTCGACAAGCCGCCGCTCCAGCAGCGGCAGCAGCTGGTCCATGGTGTTGAACAGCTCGCCGGTGGCCAGGGGCGTGGTCGCAGCCGCCCGTACCTGTGCCAGGGCAGCCCGGTTCAGCGGTTCGACCGGATCCTCCAGAAACAGCAGATGGTACGGCTCCAGTTCCCTGGCCGCCCGGGCGGCCTGTACCGGGGTGCAGCGGGAGTGGACATCGTGGATCAGCCCGATATGCGGGCCGACCGCTTTGCGCAGCTCCGCGGTAATCCACGGCAGCTCTTCCAGGTACGGCTCGCTTTCCCAGCGGGCATCTGTTTCGTCGTGCCGGCCGCGCGGCTTTGACCCGGCGGTGCTCTCCCCATCTCCCGCGCCTACCTCGAAGCGCTCGTCCAGCTCGATGTCCTGGTGCGGCTGAGCGTAGCGCCGAGCCGTCTCCGGATCGAATGGATCTTTCGTCGAAAAACTGTAACGCAGCACCCTGGCACCGGCTTTCACTGCCGCCCGGGCCCGTTCGACCAGTGCCTCGGCCGTATCTCCGTGCACGTGATAGTAGGTTTTTATGCGGTCGCGGCTGCGGCCACCGAGCAGCTGGTAGAGCGGCAGTCCAGTCCGCTTGCCCAGCAGATCCCACAGGGCCATATCGACTCCGGCCAGCGCGGTCTGCAGCACCGGCCCGCCGCGCCAGTAGGTGTGCCGAAAGATCATCTGCCAGATATCCTCAATCCGGCCGGCCTCACGCCCTATCAGCAGCGGCGCCAGGTATTCATCCACTGCCGTTTTCACCGCCAGCTCCCGGCCGTTGAGGGTAGCGTCGCCGTAGCCGACCAGCCCGTCTGCGGTGCTTATTTTCACGATCAGGTAGTTGCGGTCGGGACAGGTGAGAATTGTGTCTACGGTTTTACTTCGCGGGTTCACTCTTTGATGGTAGGCCGCTGTCCATGAGCTGTCAAGCAGAATGTGGGATCCGGTGTGAGTCTGGGGAGGGGACGCCGCCGCGGCGGGCAGATAGCCAGAACGCGATTTTTTAGAGGATACTTTCCGCAAACCGCGCTATAATGAAAGCATGAAACCTGAAATCGATACAAGGAACCGCCGCCGGCAGGCCGCATTGATATTTTTTGGAACACTGGTGCTGCTGCTGATAAGCAGCTGTGCCACCCAGCAGACAGGAGCGGTCGAGAATCCGCCGGGCTTTTTTCACGGCCTGCTGCACGGATTTCTGATTCTGTTCAGCTTTATCGGCAGCCTGTTCACCGACTACGAAATATACGCCTTCCCAAACACCGGCGGCTGGTACAACTTCGGCTTCCTGCTCGGCGCGATGGCATTTCTGGGAGGCGGCGGTTCGAGCGCAAAGCGGCGGTAGTTTGTAATTAATTCCGGTCAGATAGCTTACTCCGCTCAGTATTCCGGCCAGACTTCGTTCTGTGCCTCGAACCCCTCTTCTGCGTTTCTTTGTTCAGTTTCTGTATCCAGTTTTTCGAGTTTATGCGGAAGTCGTTCTTCCGACGATTCACTCATGGCCGAGAGCATCTCTTCGGCCTTGTAGGAGCTGCGGACGAAGGGGGCCGCGGCCACGAAGGCAAAGCCTTTTTGGTAGCCGGTTCGCTGATACGCCTTAAAAATGTCCGGGTGGATATACTCGGCGACCGAAAAATGGCTTTTGCTGGGGGGCAGGTACTGGCCGATGGTCAGAAAATCACAGTCGATGCTGCGCAGATCATCCATAACTTTGTGGATTTCGTTCTCGCTTTCACCCAAGCCGACCATCAAACCCGATTTGGTATAGACATGAGGGTTGAGCTCCTTGGCCCGCCGCAGGACTTCCAGTGACTGCCGGTAATCGGCCTGGGGACGGACATGCGGATAGAGACGCGGGATGGTTTCGAGGTTGTGGTTGAGAATATCCGGGCCGGAGTCCATGACTGTTTTCAGGGCGGCCCGGTCACCCTGCAGGTCGGGTATCAGCAGCTCGATGGTCGCTGTGGGCGTTTTTTTCCGGATGGCTTCCACCGTGGCGGCAAAGTGCCCCGCCCCGCCGTCGGGAAGGTCGTCGCGGGTAACCGAGGTTATCACTACATGAATCAAGCCGAGACGCTCCACCGCTGCGGCCAGCCGCTCCGGTTCATCCGCCTGCACGGCTTGCGGCTTTCCGGCCGGCACATCACAAAAACCGCAATTACGGGTACAGATATTTCCCAGGATCATAAAGGTGGCGGTACGGCTGCTGAAGCACTCCATCCGGTTCGGGCAGTTGGCTGCCTCGCACACGGTGTTCAGGTGCAGCTCTTTCAGCATACGCTTGACCGAGCTGAGGTTTCCTCCGCTGCGGATCGGCACTCGCAGCCATTCGGGTTTCGGCGTCATTTTCGGCGTTGGCTTTGAATCCTGATTCGATTCCTTCACTGTAGCTGCTCCTCTAAAGCGCTTTTTGAAATGCCCTCGATACTTTCATAGCCGAATATCTCGGCAAACAGCGGCCCGGCCTTTTGCATAACTGCCGCAACCGTGACCTCGGTCCCGTTCCCCAGCTCCTTGAAAATTGAGGTAACTCCGCGGCCGCCGCCGCTGATTCCGCACGGGATGATGTATGAAAAGTAGCTCAAATCGGTACACACATTCAGGGCAAAGCCGTGCATGCTGACCCCTTTATGAATAGAAATGCCGATGGCCGCAATCTTGCGGTTTTCCACCCACACTCCAATATAGTCATCCTCGGTGTGGCACTCTATGTCGTAGTGCCTTCCAAGGAGCTCGATCAGAAAGGTCTCGATGTTGTGCACAAAGCGCTTAATTTTACGCTGATGATGCCGCAGATTGATGATCGGATATCCCACCAATTGCCCGGGCCCGTGATAAGTTGCCTGGCCCCCGCGGTCGACCCAAGCGGTGCTAATTCCCTTGCTTTTTAGAAAATCGTACGAAAACAGCAAGTCCGAGTTCTCCCCCCGCTTGCCCAGGGTCACCACGTGCGGATGCTCCAACAGCAGGAGTGTATCCGGTATCTCTTCCCGGCTGCATTTTTCAATCAGCTGGTATTGGAGATCGAGGGCTTCCTGATAGTCTATCCGGCCGAGATCGGCAATTTGTAACAGCATAATTGTACTTTACTCCGATGTCCGCGCTTGTTCAAACCCCTTTTCGGGCACTGACCGAAATAAAGTTACAGTTATTTAATTCGTTCGGCGCCAATTATACGGTAAACACCAACATAAGCTCTCCGGCGGGGCTATTAGCCCATTAGTCCGCCTGCAGGACATGCGGTATGGGCGTTCGTACGGAGCTGGAACCTTTTTGAATACGGTTGACGACGGGGACCGGCTCTTCAAATGACCAGCCCGTAATCGCACCTTCGGAGCTGCCGATCCGCCTTTCAATACTCAGGGGGGTATATGAGAACCGTCCTATCACCCGATCTTTCAGCAGAGGAAACACCGTCTCGGACAACACCTGCAGCAATGGATTGAGCTCATTGCTGTGCATCTGGCTAAGCCCTGTTTCGGACGTGGTAAAAAAGAATCCCGAATACCTTCCACGGAGAAGAGACACTCTCCAAAGGATCTTCGAGCGGCATTTTTCCGATTTCCTCAGTCGGTACGATGAGGAGTATGCCGAAACATATGGTAAGTTTCGTCTCGAATGGATCCTGTCGATGAGCGAGCACTTTCTTACCTGCGCCGATTACCCGCAAGACATGGCATACATCCACGCAGTTAAAATTATCAGTGGTAGTTTAAAGATCCTTTTGAATGCACTAATGAATAAAAAAATTACAACTACGCATGTTTCCCCGATGTTGCGACTATTTAGCGAGCATAAAATTAGTTAAAAGTATGATTGTATCGCTGCATGCAACGATTTTGCAACGGTTGGTGAATACGGTAGACATGCAGACTAAACGACTACGGAGGTGTCTATGAGACGATGGGTATTAACAGCTCTGTTAACAGCGGTACTAATTGCGATGTGCGGTGCAGATGAAAGTCTGAGTACTGGAATAAAGGCAAGTCCTGAAACCTTTTTACCCGTAGGTAGCCGAGCTGATAGCTACAACTTCGGCATAGGTGGACGCATTCAGGTAATGATGGGCCTTCCTGCAGCTGAGCCGATCACCCCAATGGTAGAAGCGGGCTACGCATTCATTCCACTTAGCCTCGACGAGGCCGGTTTTGCCGCATCCTCCAACCTCACACTGCTACGGGCGAGTTTAGGGGCGCAAGCCTCGATGCCTGCGGGGAGCCGCTTAACTCTCTTTACCCGAGCTTACGCTGGAGGCTTCTATGGAGCTCTCACCGGCATTGCCTCAGGGGATGCGGTGGGCCTGACATATGGCGCCGGAGCTGGAGCCGCTTTTCTTCTGTCTTCTGATATGCAACTCGATCTAAGCCTCGGCTACGATTCTTATGTGAATCTTTACGAAGGCCTTTCCCTCTCTATCGGTACCACGCTACGCCTCGGCGGGCCGGGGAATGCTGCCATTCCACGTTCCGACTTCGCCCCGGTTGGAACGATGCCATTGGATGGATACATACATTTCACATCTGTCAGCGTAGACCGGGTCTTTCCCGTGCTCTACAAGCACTACGACGACCACCCCATCGGAAGCGTCAACGTAGTAAACAAGGGCAGCCGGGCAGTGGAAGACATAGAGATTCGACTGAGCCTACGGCAGTTCATGGATGCCCCGAAACTAAGCGCCAGAGTGGAGCGGCTCGCCCCGGGGGACGCGCAGGAAATTGACATTTATGCCCTCTTCACCGAAGAAATCCTTTCAATTACCGAAGGCGCAAAAGTGGCCGCCGAGCTGGAGGCCGAGTACAAGGTATCGGGTCGCTCCGGAGCCGATACCGAGGTGATTACCCTCGATACTTATGACCGAAACGCTCTACGCTGGGACGACGATCAGAAAATCGCGGCCTTTGTCACTGCCCGGGATGAGGAGATCCAGCGCTTCGCCCGCAACATCGCCTCCATCCTCGATGAACAGGGCATCCCTGCCATTGGCAGGGAGCTGCAGCTGGCAATGGCCCTCTTCACTGCCCTGCAACAGCACCGCTGCTCATATGTGGTGGACCCCTCCAGTGCCTATGCCGAGTTCTCCGCCGATGCTAATGCGGTTGACACTGTGCAATTTCCACGCCAGACCCTGCAGTACCGCGCCGGCGACTGTGACGATCTCTCGGCCACCTTTGCGGCTCTCCTGGAAGCTGTAGGCGTGTCCACTGCCTTCATTACAGTCCCTGGACACATCTACACCGCCTTCCGTCTGGAGGAGGATGCCAGCAAAACCAGACACGCCTTATCCCGTAAAGGTGAGCTGATTCAACGGGAGGACGGGTCAGTCTGGGTGCCAGTAGAGACAACGCTGCTGAATAAGGGCTTCCTGACTGCCTGGACCGAAGGGGCGCGGCAGTGGCGCGAGCACGAGCCTACAGGCCGTGCCGGCTTCTTTTCCACCGCCGAAGCCTGGAAGAGCTATGAGCCTGTAGCCTTCGGTATTTCCGACTACCAGGTGGACATTCCTCTTCGAGCAACAATGGCCAACGCCTTCCGCAACGAGCTTGACCTCTTCGTCAGCCGGGAGATTGCCGCCAAGGAAGGCGAGTTGAAGTCCCGCATCCGCTCTCGCCCTGGCGATGTTCGCCCCTACAACAGCCTGGGGGTACTCTATGCCCGTTATGGCCGCTACGAATTGGCAGAAGAACAGTTCCAAACGGCAATTGCACGGAAGAGTGATTACGTACCGGCTCTTGTGAATCTGGGGAATCTCGCCTACCTCCGGAAAGAGTATGCCGCCGCACACCGGTCCTACAGCCAGGTACTCGTAACCGCTCCCGACAATTATGCGGCGCTGCTGGGTATGGCCCGGGTTCAATACGCCAAGGAGGAATATGAATCTGCAAGCAACACGCACAGACGATTAAGCAGTGTATCCGCCGAGCTGGCACAACGCTTCGCTTATCTGGGAAACCAGAAGCAAAATAAAGCACGGGCAATGGATATAAGCCGTATGTATTCGGTGATGATTTGGGAGGAATGAAAATGAAGAATTTAATCATACGAATAGTGGGAGTATGCACTATCGTAATTATAAGTATTGTTGCACTCTCCTGTCCCGGGCCGATCGACCTCTACCAAGAGGTGGAAGAAGCAGTCGATAAGGCAAAAACTAAAAATTATTTGAATTTAACCACCCTGGGTGGCGGTGAAGTATATCCGTCAGGAACTATTGAAATAGGACTTGGAGAATCGAAGACTATTGAGGCAACTGCTTCAGAAGAGTGTTATTTTGTTGAATGGGTCGTGCTTTCAGGCAAAGCTACCATCGAGGATTCAAAGAAAAAGGAAACAGCCGTAACCCTGCAAGATAAACAAGCGGAAATTCGTGCACTTTTTTCTTCTTCTCTTACGGTGAATTCTTCTGTAGGGGGGTCAAGCAATCCTTCAGGAGAGGTGGCAGATGTAATTATCGGAGAACCCTTTGAGATCAAAGCTCTTCCTGATGCGGGCTATTATTTTGCTGGCTGGAAAACAACAAATGGCATACTGGAGTTGCAAGATTCCGGAGCTCAGAGTACATATATCACTCTTGTGAATGGGCCAGCTACAGTCGAATCTGAATTTACCACTATTACATATCAACTCACCCTGTCAAGCGATGGTCACGGTAGTGTAAGCCCTTTGAGTCCTGTATCAGTGGCTCCTGGAGCTACACAATCAATATCAGCAGAACCTAATGTTGGGTATGATTTTGAAAACTGGCATATAGTATCAGGGATTGCCACCATTGGCGATAAATACTCCAAAGACACTACTGTTATATTGGAGGACAGAGATGTT
>JAASTM010000110.1 GCA_021767325.1 Spirochaetales bacterium | reverse complement strand
TTTGCTCTGGTTGCCGGATGGATAGTGCTGTTTCAGGTGAGCGCTTCGATGAACCCCTTCGCCTACCTCATTCCGGCCATTGCGGTGATGGCCTCCTCCACTACCCAGCTGATGTACCACTGGGATAAAGCGGTTATCCTGCGGATGGGTAAATTCAAACGGGTGCAGGAGGCGGGGCTCTTTTTTCTGATCCCCTTCGTCGATCGTATTGCTAACAAGGTCGACACCCGCATCAGAGTGACCGATTTCAGCGCCGAGCGAACCCTCAGTATGGACAATGTGCCGGTCCACATCGACGCTATCTGCTTTTGGATGATCTGGGACCCCCAGAAGGCTATTCTGGAGGTAGAGAACTTCCTGGAAGCGGTTACCCTCTCGGCCCAAACCGCACTGCGGGATTCCATAGGCAGCCACGACCTGAACACCCTCCTATCAAAGCGTGACGAAGTCGGCCGAGAGCTGCAGCGCATCCTCGATGCTAAAACAAATCCCTGGGGAATCACCATTCTCTCGGTCGAATTTACCGATATCATCATTCCCAAGGAGCTGGAAGACATTATGAGCCGCAAGGCCCAGGCCCACCGCGAGCGGCAGGCCCGGGAGATCCTCGGCGATGCGGAGATAGCGGTGGCCGAAAAGATAACCCGGGCCAATGAGTTCTACCGCGACAATCCGCAGGCTTTTCAGCTGCGCGCCATGAATATGGTCTACGACGGGCTGCGGCAGAGTAAGGGCTCGATCATGCTGATGCCCTCCTCGGCCATCGAAAGTATGAACCTCGGCAGCCCGGCTGGTCTGGCGGCGCTGCAGAAGATCCAAAATCAATCCACAGAAACTCATGACTCCGCGGAGCAGGAGAAAGGAGAAAACCATGATCCAAATACATAAGGTGAAAAAAACGTACCGTTCCGGAGAGACCAGCGTACAGGCCCTGCGGGGCGTGGACCTGGACATACACAACGGCGAGTTCCTGTCCATCGCCGGCCCCTCCGGTTCGGGGAAGACAACTCTGCTGAACCTGATCGGCTGCCTGGATAAAGCCGACGAAGGCTCGATTCACATCGATTCAATCGATGTTGCCGAAAAGAGCCGTAAAGAACTGGCACTGCTGCGCCGGGAGAAGATCGGCTTCGTATTCCAGTCGTTTAATCTGATACCGGTACTGACTGCATTCGAGAATGCCGCATTCCCGCTTTCTCTGCTGGGAATTTCGGAGCAGGAGATCAGAGAGCGGACAATGGAGATATTGAAAGAGGTCGGCCTCGATGAGATGGCCCACCGCAAGCCCGCCGAGCTGTCCGGGGGACAGCAGCAGCGAGTTGCCATTGCACGCGCTCTGATCAAGGACCCGGAGATAGTACTGGCCGACGAACCGACTGCAAACCTCGACTCACACACCGGCCAGGATATCCTCGAGCTGATGGAGGCGCTCAACACCCGTCATAACACCACCTTCATCTTCTCGACCCACGACCAGATGGTGATGGATTTTGCCCATCGCCTGGTTCAGCTGCACGACGGCATGATCCACAGCGACGAGGTCCGCGCATCGGCGGACAACCGTAGCACCGTCGGAAGCCGGAGCTGAGGAGGCTGAAAATGAAATTCATAGTGAATTTGGCCTTTAAGAATCTGTTCCGCCATAAGCGTAGGACCGTAATCACCTCGATTGCCATTGCGGTTGGTCTGGCGCTGTTCATTCTCATCGATTCGATGCTGGTGGGCATCGAAGAGGATTCGACCCGTAATCTTGTGCTCTACGAAACCGGTTCGGCCCGCATTATGGACGAACAGTTCTGGGAGGAACACGAAAACCTTCCGCTCAAGCACAGTATAGATGAGCCGCAGCCGCTTCTCGACGACCTGGACGCGGCCGGTATAAAAGCTGCGCCCCGAACAGTATTCAGCGGCGAGCTGGTCATGCGCAAGGACCCGTATCCGGAAGACGGTTCGATACAGGCGCGGGTTATCGCCATCGACCCGCAGCGCGATCCCGAAGTATTCCGCATCGACGAGTCGCTCAGCACCGGCCGTTTCCTGCAGGAAAATCAGCTGGAGGTCGTGCTCGGCGAGTGGCTGGCCGAGGATATCGAGGCCGAAGTCGGGTATCCTCTCACTATTATCACCCGTACCAAAGGCGGCTTCTTTCAAACCATAGATGTGGAGATCGTGGGGCTGGTCAACACGCCTAACCCGGTGGTAAATCGCACGGGTATTTTCATGCCGATCCAGACTGCCGATTACTATCTGCAGATGGAAGGCAGTGTAAGCCAAATCGATACCAGCTTCCCCTACCAGGCGAATGTCGATGAGCAGACTGCCAGAATTCATGCAGCCGCACTACAGGACCGGCCGGATTTGACAGTGGTGGACTGGAAAGTGCTCGGAAAAGACTTTGTGGCTCTGGCGGCTGCCAAAAGTGCCGGCAGCAAGGTGATCCTGTTTCTGGTATTCATTATTGCCGCCGTCGGCATTTCCAATACCATGCTGATGTCGGTCTACGAGCGGGTACGGGAGATCGGCATGCTGCGGGCTTTGGGTATGCACCGCCGCGAGATCCGGCTGGCCTTTCTGATAGAGGCCGGCGGTATCGGTCTGATCGGAGCCTCGGTCGGCGTAATAATCGGGGTACTGCTCAATATTCCACTGGTAAACACCGGTATCGACTACTCCGCGCTCATGCGCGATGCAGACATGGGCTACCGGATTACCGGTATCATGCGGGGGCTGTGGAGTGTAAAAACAATCCTGACCGCCTTTTTTACCGGTGTATTCCTGTCGGTACTGATGGCTTTTATCCCCACCCGGAAGGCACTGAAACTGCAGATTACCGACGCCCTGCGCTACCAGTAGTGCAGGTAGAATCGAGGAGGACGAGATGAAACTAAGAAAAATCGCCTGGAGAAATATACGCCGCAATACCCGTCGCAGTATCCTGTCGATGTCGGCGGTAGCCATAGCTGCAATGACCTTCGTATTCCTTTTCAGCATGATCGAGGGGATGAAACAGGATGTGGCCTACAACCTGCAGACCTTCGTCACCGGTGAGGTGCGCATACGGCACAGCGAGTTCGAAAAGTACAAACACCTCAATCCGCTGCATCTGGGAATAGAGGACTATACCGGGCTCACGGCCCGGCTCGAGGAGATGGAGGCGGTCGCCAGCATTTCACCGCGCATCAAATTTCCGACCGCTATCTACAAAAAGGGCAATACCTACCGTGCCCAGGGCCAGGGAGTCGACTTCGAACATGAGGCCGAGTATCAGGAGATCGCCCAGTATGTGGTCAAGGGGCGCCTGCCCCGTAACGGTGAAAACGAGGTCCTGGTGGCCACCGGGTTGGCGAAAGAGATGAACCTGGATATCGGGGACAATTTCACCCTGCTCACCCAGACTCGCGGACGGGGCATGAATGCGATCACCTTCAAGATCACCGGATTGAGCCACTACGATTTCGACGGTCTGAACAGCTCTTTCTTTCAGGCACCCATCGACCGTGTGCAGTACTTTCTGCGTATGGACAATTCAGTCAGTGAAATCCTGATGAAACTGAAGGACGACTACTCAGCCGAAGAGTTTGCGGCCCGGCTCGACTCCGAGCTGGCCGGTTGGGGACGACCGCAGCTGGAGGCGCGCATGTGGAAGGACATCAGTCAAACATACTCGTTTGTAATGATGGCCGACGCTATTTATTTCATCATCGCGCTTATGTTCTTTCTGCTCGGAAGCACCGTTATCGTGAATACGATGATGATGACGATATACGAACGGCGCAAGGAGATAGGTACTATCAGCGCCATGGGTATGACCGGTCCCGAAGTGGTGCGGCTGTTCTTTCTGGAGGCCTTCTACATCGCCGCCATCGGCTCCTTTACCGGTGTTCTGCTGGGAATCGGCTTCACATATCCGACTACTATCTACGGACTCGGATTCAGCGAGGCTATGCAGGGGGTCGACTTTGAAATGTCCACCGTCCTGAGGCCGGTACTGAACCTGAAATCGACTATCTTCGTGTTTATATACTCTACTTTTATCGCCTCGGTCGCATCATTTATTCCATCCAGGAAATCGGCCAAGGTAGAACCGGTGGAAGCACTCCGGGCTATTTAATTTCAATTTTAAGGGAGGATTATCATGAATAAATACAGCCAAAAACTAGTTCTTTCCGTTCTGCTGATTGCAGTCGGAACACTCGTCGCCCTACCGGCAGCGGCCGCTCCGGATGAAACAGCCGAACAGGTAATCCGCAAGCTGGAGGAAAATCAGGTGCATGAGACCGCCCGATCGGAGGGTAAAATGATCATCAATGACCGCTTCGGTGAAAAGGTCACTACCTTCAAATCGTGGGCTGAAGGCGAAGAGAAGACCCTGATCGAGTTCACCAGCCGGCAGGAGCGGGGACAGAAAATTCTGCGTACCAATGACGAGATTTATCTGTACTTTCCCGATGCCGCCGAGGTCATCCGCCTGCAGGGCGCGGCGCTCCGCGATTCGGTGCTCGGCTCGGATATGTCTTATGAGGATATGACCGGTGGCAAGGGAATTCTGGATGATTACCGCGCAGAGCTGCTGGGCACTGAAGCCGTCGACGGCCGGCAGTGTTACAAGATCGAACTGAACGCCAAGGGGCGCGGGGTAGCCTACCCCAAAGAGATCATATGGATCGACACCGAGATGTATGTGACCCGTAAGGTACACATGTTCAGCCTCTCCGGCAAACTCCTCAAAGAGATGCGCATACAGGATTATACAACTCAAAACGGCAAGACATTTCCGGTGCGCTTTATCATTGAGGACAAGATGAAACGCAACAGCTCCACCGAGTTCGTAATCGAATCAATCGAGATCGGCGCGGATATTCCAGCCAGCCGGTTTTCAATCGAGGAGCTGACATGGTAGACCGGCGATCCATCTCTCTACTCGTATTGATGTGTGTGCTGCTCACTCTGCTGCTGGTTCCGCTGGCGGCCCGGGCGGAGAGCATCACCACCGTGGAGCTGGAACTCTTCGATACACTGCAGCGCAGTGCCGACGGCAGCTGGATCCACTTTGGAGCGGGCTTCGCCTCGCTTAAAATTGATCAGACCGGCAATCGAAACGTGCGTTCGCAGTTCGAACTCTCGGCCGCCGTGGTTCCCTCCTCCGCCGGGATAGATTCGGTGCAGGCCGTCAGCCGGGCTTACGGCAAATTCCGCTTCCAGTCCTACCGCGGGGTAATCGGAAAAGCCCCCTTCTCCTGGGGCGAAGGACTCATCTTCAACGCCGCCGACGAAATCTTCGGCCGCGGCACTGGAGTAAACCTGATGCAGCAGGAGTTCGATGATCCCACTGCCTGGATCACCTCGCTCTCACGCTACTACGGCCCCTTCAGCTTTGCCGAGCTGCTGGTCAATCCGGGACTGGCTGTGGTTAATCCGGGGGCAACCGATCCGGCCGACAGTACCGAATACCCCGGCATCGGAGAAACCCGGGCGGGTATCCGCCTTGTCGGCAAGCCAGGCGGCATAAAGCTGGAGGGTGGCTACCTCTTCGACGGCCGCAGTTCTGCCGGAGGGGCATCCCTGCAGGCCGGAGACTATTTTCACCGGCTTTATCTGAGTCTGCAGGGGAATCTCTGGATCGACTGGCACCTCAGCAGCTCGCTGGAACTCCCCGACCCTGACCATATTGCCGGCAGCCTGCCGGATGCCCTCTGGGCGGGACAGCTGTACACCGCCGGAGTCTACTCGATGATACCGGTGGGCTACGATGATACCCTCGGCTTCAGGATCGAAACCCGGCTCTATCCGGCGGGAACCTGGAGTCAGGTTCACAGCTCCGACAATCCCGATTACGGCATCTATGGGTACAGCGAGCTGACCTACGACTTCGGCGGCGGTTTCAGCCTGATAGGCCGCGGACTGCTAAGTCCGCTCGATCTCTCAGCGCGGCTGACGCCGGGATTCTCCTGGAACCTGTTCCAGGGCTTCACCCTGCTCGGCTTCGCTACCGTTCAGACGGGCGAAGCGCTGGACACCTACGCCTGGGAGGCTGAAAACATTGACGGAACGGTCGATTCCGCATCCTCAGGCCTTGCCGTACAGCTCGGTTGTTCTATAACCTATTAGATGTTATGAACGAACTTTCATCTGTATTTATACCCGCCCGCACGGACACCCCTCTGGGCGAATTCCACCTTCTGTTCGAGGACGAGCGCCTGGTGTACGCCGGATTCAGCGATCCGGCGGAACCGGGTGTAAGACTGCCGGCGCTTCTCCGCCGGCGGCTTTCAGGGGCGCGAAAGCCAGCGGGGGCGAGTACGCAAACCGGCTCCGAGGAGTATCCGGCGCATGTGCAGCAGGCTGTCCGCCAGATTCAGGCCTACTTTTCCGGCCACTCGCGGCTATTCGATATTCCGTTGCAGCTCTACGGCAGCCGCTTTCAACAGGCTGTCTGGAACCGGCTGCTCGGGATAGAATCCGGCACGACCAGCACCTACGGTCGGGTGGCCGCCGAATGCGGATATCCGCGGGCTGTACGTGCAGTCGGCAGTGCAGTCGGCAGCAATCCTATATCCATAATAGTCCCCTGTCACCGGGTACTGCCGACAGGCGGCGGCCTAGGCAACTATGGGGGCGGTCCGGATAAGAAGGAGTTTTTATTGAAACTGGAACATGCGATTGACTGAGCCGGCCGTTCCGGCTCTTCCAGCTGAAGGCACCGGATTATTTCGTTTTCTTTACATAGAACTGCAGTAATTGAATGAAGTAATAAATCTTTTTATAAATTTCGGTGATACTTGTTTTTACATCCTTCTCGGAGTACTGTTCTATCTCCTTCCAGTTTATTATCAGTTCGTGAGGCTTTTTATCGTAGTCTTCGAGTACCTGCTTGAGACCCTTTCCAATGGTAATCAGGTTCTGGGCTGTAGTCTGAATGATGTCGAGGGCCTCGTCATTGGTTTCCTTGAGTACCTTCTTCAGACTGACCATCGCGTTTTTGTCTTTGTCGGATCTGGCCATATAGGTCTTGATGCGGGCCCCTCGTTCGCCGTCCTCCGCTAACGAGTCGTCGAACTTGAGCAGTTGATCGGAAACCTCCATGACGGCATGGAATGACTCCGAAAGCTGCTGGCTCATCAGGTTGGTCGACCACTTTCCCCGGATCAGCAGAAGGTCGATTACAACCTTGATATCCCGCTTGAAATAGTCAAGCAGAAAGGCTTTTACATAGTTCAGAGGCTTGACGTAGGTGAA
>JAASTM010000109.1 GCA_021767325.1 Spirochaetales bacterium | reverse complement strand
GGGGCGATGATGTCGGTGGGGTTGATTACATGTGCACTACCCCATGAAATGGCCTGGCGGCCGAGATATGCATCGCCGAACGGCAGGTACATCGAAGCGTACAAGCGGTCGAGATTGTGATACACCGCCAGATTTTTCACCGCCGTAGTTTTAACAGGATAGAGACGCTCTTCCAAATCATAAGCCCTATAAGTGTCCGAGCCTCCGCCGGCCGACAGAAACGTCTCCGACATTCCGCCGGACAGCAGCGTCGGAGACAGCACCTGCGGCGAAAGCGAATAGGCAGACTCTATCAACAGGGTATCCGTAGGATACAGCCTTGCCTGCAGCCGCAAGGTAGTGTCGGACAGACCGTAGAGATCACCCTGTTGAAGGGGGTCCTGAACGCCCATCATAAAGGTTTTCATCGAACCGTGCAGACTGCCGTCGAGTGCGGAAGCTCCCATAGCGGGAAGCAGAGTCAAGCACAAAATCCCGATCAGACTCTTCAGCATTCTACTCTTTGATTTCGTCCTGTACATTTTTACCATCCTCCAAAATCACTACACGACGGGCTTTATCAACCACGTGCTGATCGTGTGTCGAGAATACAAACGTCATGCCGGTATCCTTGTTCAAATCCCGCATCATATCGAGCAGCGCCGTGCTGGTGCCCGAGTCCAGATTAGCAGTCGGCTCATCAGCGAGAATCAGTGCCGGTTCGCTGGCCATGGCCCGCGCTATAGCTACCCGCTGCTGCTGGCCCCCGGACAGTTGACTGGGAAAACGCCCTTCATAGCCTTTCATGCCCATTTTGTCGAGGATTTCCACCACCCGCTCGTGCCGCTTCTCTTTCGGTATTCCCTGCAGCATCATAATGTATTCAACATTCTCCTCTACATTCAGTACCGGAATCAGATTATAGGCCTGAAAAATGAATCCGATATTATCCCGCCTAAAATCAGATAGTTCGTTGCCGCTCATCGATGATATATTTTTGTTGTTCAGCAGAACCGTACCTTCACTCGGGTTATCCAGCCCTGAAATAAGATTCAGAAAGGTGGTTTTACCGCTGCCCGATGGACCGACAATCGCAGTAAACTCTCCCTTCTTTATTGTCAGATCGACTCCGCGCACTGCATGCACGACCACACTGTCACTGTGGTAATCCTTTTTCACATTCTCTGCAACTATTACGTTTTCTCCACTCTTCATTTCGTATCTCCTTGTACGCCGCTAAAGGGTCTTCTGCAGCGCATGTGTTATCGACATTCGGCCTGCATAGCGCGCAGGGTAGAGACTCACTACCACGGTAAATAGAAAAATCAACACAGGGTGCAGGATAAACTGCCGCAGCCTGAACACAGTATGTATCTCCTCCGTAAAGGTAGCACCGGCAAACTCTACTCCCGAAAGATTCATCCCATGAATCGAACCGATATAGATGATAATCGCTCCTAAAACTAAACCAATCACCGAGGAGTACACCGCCAAAGAGGCTGCTTCAAAAACGATCAGCTTACGCAGACTGGCCGCTCTTGTACCGACCGCCCGCAACACTCCGAACTCGAAAATACGCTCGTACAGCGACATAAACAGGGTGTTGATAATACCGAAAATTATTACTGCGAAAACAATAATCATGGTAATGCCGACCGAGAAATCGGTCAGATCCAGCATTTTTTTCATCTGCGGTACCAGCTGCGGCCAGGGTTCGGCCTTGTTACCTTCTATTGAATACTCTTCGGCGAATTCAGCACCGTGTAGAGATGCATACTGGACGTTCTCAAAGCTGACCGCTATCTCGTGTACCCGATCTCCCAAGCCAAGCATCGCCTGAGCCTGTGAGAGCGGTATAAAAGCAGCCGAGGTATCAAGCTCGTCGATTTGCATCGTGTAGATTCCGGCAACCCGAAACATACTCTGCGCCAGATCGTCGGTCTGCACATCCGTTGCCGAAAGCACTATCCGGTCGCCAACGCTTACCTCGAGCCGCTCGGCTAGTTTGCTCCCGATCAGCACTCCGCCGAACAGATCACCCGCCTCATCTCCCCTGAAATACGATCCGTCGATAATAGCTTCATCGATCTTGGAGATATGACGTTCGCGGTCCGGATCGATTCCGTACAGAATGATTGAATTAATGTCCGATGGAGAGGAGATGGTTCCGAAACTGACGGTTCGCTCGGTAAAATAATCAACCGCCTGGTTCTCCTCCAACTTTGTAGCGAGTTCTTGACGGACGGCGATAGTCTTTTCCCCCTCGAAGGAGTCCTGAAAACCCTCATAGTGGATCTGAGCATCCCCCAGAAATGAAGAGGTGACCGAGTTGATCATATTCTCCTTCATCCCGACCACGATTGCATCAGTGAACATTATTGATGCCAATCCTATACCTATTATCAGCCCGGTAAGAAAGGTCCGCTTCCTGTTGCGGAAAATATTTCTCCAGGCCATTTTCAGATAAAACCTCATTCCATCCCCCTTAGAATACCCGCATCGTTTTTGCCGGTTCGGTTCGGGCCGCTTTAATCGCCGGAAACAGGCAGACAGCCAGAGAGGTTACGATTACTGTTATCGACGGCAGCATAAAACTGCGAAGGTTTACCTCTCCCTTCATATATTCGAGCTGTATTCCGCCCCAGTTGATTGGGGAGCCCAGATGCAGCCCTTGCTCTGCCATGTAGGAATTGAGGAAAAAGGTAATCAACGAACCAATAACAATCGAGAAGAGAGCCAGCATGCTTGTCTCTGCAACCACCATTTTTACGATATTGACCGGACGGGTTCCGATTGCCTTCAAAACCCCGTATTCCTTCTGACGCTCCATCACCGACATGAGAATCGTATTGAGGATGGTAATCGCCACGACCAGAATCACTACCACCAGCGAGATGTACATGCCGTTTTTATCCGCCTGCATGGCGCGGTAGAACTCCTCGGCAAACTCCTGCCAGGGGGCTACGCTCAAGTCGGTGTCCGAAAACTCAGTCCGCAGTGCAGCGGTTATCCTCTCCACCTGCCGCAGATCGTGCAGAGTAACGGCGAGCTCATGCGCTTGATTGTAGAGCACCAGTAACTCGCGCGCATCTGAAAGCTGCATATAGAACCCGCTGCGGTTCAGCCGCGGATCACCCATATCGAGCAGACCGACTACCGTGTAGAGATTCTCTGCTATCGAACCGTCCGCTGCCTGGGAAAAAATAGCGAGTTCCTCCCCTACCCCGCCTTCCAGTATCTTAGCCAACTCTTTACCGATGAGCACCTCGCCGGGCTCTTCAAAATAGCGCCCCTCGACAATTTTGTTAGAAAATGCGGTCGTTCGATCTTCGCGCTGAGGATCTACTCCAATAATTTCCGCTCCAGCACTCTTTTCCGTAATCGAGACCAGCCCGGCCGAGTAGATCCGTGGGGCCCAGGATTCGACCTGATCGTAGCTGTCTATTCGGCTGCCGATCTCCTCAGGACTTCCGATCGTTTTGTAGAGACTCGGCTTGTCGAGATACCCCTCCTGGTGTAGCTGTATGTGGCCGAGACGGTTGCGGGTGAATTTATCGATCATGTGGTTATAGGTACCATCCGCCCAGCCGATAAAAAACCCTGCCAGCACAAATCCTACCAGCATACTCAGCCCGGTATACACTGTGCGGCGCTTCTGACGTAACAGATTTCGAAACGCCAGTTTAACAGTCAGCATGGTCTGCCCCCTTTACCTTCGAAAGGTTCTCAGATTACGCAGGGTAAAGATACGGTTCTGCAAAGGCACATCGAACTCGGCTTCAATGTAGTGGAGTATAGTTTTATGCCCCTCTTTGGTCTGCGGGACGAGTTCCATAATCGAGGGAAGCCGTTTCCCGTCAAAACTCTCTACCTCTTTGAAATACATGATACGCATCAATTCTCCATGTTCATCGTAATATTTCTCCCATTCGGGGATCAGAGTCTGTGCATCGACTGCAATCAGCACATGGCCCCATACAATCGGCTTGCCGGGTTTGGGAGTACACTCGAGATAGAGCCGCCCCGCCTTCGCATCTTCAGGTTCTACATATTCGAACGTATAATCTTCGGTAAAGGTGAACTCCTTTACCAGGTCATTATTCTTGAAATCCGACCCCATCCAAGAACTCATCATCATCGATGGGGGAATCTTCATTACTTTGTTGGTCTTTGGAAGGTAGTTCCACATCTCGTTGTCAATCCGCAGAGTTCCCATTCCACGTTCCTTCTGCGGCTGGAGGATACGGATAAAGGTTTTATCCATCCCCTCCGACCACGCCTCCAGCTTCAAGGTACGGCTCCAATGAGGGGTGTGGATTTCCATCTCCATGACGGTGTGGCTGGAATCGTGGCGGTACATCTCATCAATCGAATTGACTACCTTTTGAATCTCCGGAGGCTGGCCAGCTACTGATTGCGACCATCCGGGAAAAATAGCGAGTACCAGCAGAACGATCACCACCACTAATGCTTTCATCTTTTCCTTCATTTATTCCCCTCCTTTTCGGGTGCAGCCGACATCCCATGTATCATGAGCTTCAACTGCGCTTCGGTACTGTGATAAAAATAATCTTTATTCATGCCTTCTACGAACAACAAGGCCAGGACATTAAAAGCTATTACTGAATAAATACTCGTGGCAATGGTAAAAGGCTCGATTGAGGCCTGAGCGATGCCCCGCTTTTGAAGTTTTGCAATCAGCGCTGCAAACCCCTGTATTGCCTCTAAGTCGATATGTGATCCTCTGGCCATGTGCTTTTTGGAGGAAAAGACCGCCATAAACAGCTCACCCCAGTCATCCATTCCAATGGCAAACATATCCCGGAATATAGGCCAGAGAATCCCCTTCATAATAGTGAACAGATCATCACCAGTACAAACTAAGTGAACAATGTTCCGTAGATGAATGGTCCTGATTTCATCCCACTTCGCTTCCATGATCTCCATGTACAGGTCAGCCTTGGAATTGTAGTAATTGTACAGGGTGCCTACCGCCAGTTCGGCCCGTTCAGAGATGTCGCGCATATGCGTACGGTTGTAGCCCTTTTCCGACAGGAGCTCGAGGGCAGCATCATAGATTCGGTCGCGGCGCCGCTTTTTTTTAGCCTCTCTAAACCCGGCCATTATACTGAACCTCTTCATTTATGAACTCGTTCATATAAATTAATATAATCCCGCCAGTATGATTCGTCAAGATGAAAAAATACTTTTCACGATTGGTAATTAGCGTTAGTATAATGAAAAGGGAAGGTGAGTCCAACTAGATCCTATGATCGGTAAGGGGTCGGATCGGTTGGGTGAATCACCTTCCCTTCTTTAACTATAGTAGGCCCTGTGCCGGTAGTCAAAGCTTTGCCAATAGAAATCATTCGAAATCCAAGCGAAATCCAGGTCTGATCAGCTGCGATCGAGCAGATCGCTCAAGCCTCTATAAGTGTCTTGCAGTGAATGAATAAGAACGCTCGCATCCTTCAGTGAGTTGAATGTGTCCTCGAGCGAATCCAGGCCCATTTTAATAGCCTGGCTCTCCTCGCTGCTGGCCGCAGCAATCTCCTTGAGGGCGTTTCCGACCATGTCCCCCTCATGTTTGCTGCGGGCAAAACTTTCACGGATTGCGCTGATATCGTCGGAAAAACTCTGCATCAAGTCGGTAAAACGCTGGATATAAGCGGCCACATCTTCTACTGTTGAATGAAACTGCTCCACCCGCTGCTCGATAGTCTCGGCAAACTCGCTGGTCTGATGGGACAGGTTCTTTACTTCGCCGGCAATCACCCGAAAGCCTTGCCCGGCTTCACCCGCTCGAGCAGCTTCGATTGATGCATTGATGGACAGTACATTGGTTCTGTCGGAGACATCCTGTATTGCCCCGGTCAGTTGCTGGATCTCCTTCGACTTTTCGAAAAGATCCTTGAAAACAGTATTCAGCTTGCCCGAATCGGTTTTCATCTCGGCAATTTCATCGGTTCTCTGGCGCAGCTCCGCATCAAGAGAACTGTTGTTTTGTACCAACTCTTCCATCTTGCGGGAAATATCCTCAGTGTTTCCCGAAACATTTTTCGATGTGGCCTGTATTTCTTCGAAGGTGGCCACCACATCCCCGAGAGAATCCTCTACACCGTGGATACGGCTGCCCATGATATCCATTGATCGATTGGTAATGGTATGCATCATCACTGACTTGTTATAGCCTACGACGAATTTGGAAAGCGCATCGTGATAGTTGTTGTGTGTGGATTTCTTTGCACTCATTCTGCCCAGCCCTCCGCCTTATGCTTCGATCTGATCTATGATGTCAACACCGCATCTGAGCGATTCGAACCACTTCAGAAACTCATCAACATGCTCTTGTGCAAACAACGCGCCGTGCTGCGGCGCAATCATCGCGATAGGCTTGTCCTGAAGCGACCTCACCAGCTGCTTACAGGCACTGTTCGATGTCATATACCTTTTATGAAAGCCTTCCATTATCTCAAGATGGGCATCAAAATCCTCGACAAAAAGGTATTTCTCTTTCCCGAATACAGCCGCACCTATATCACTGCTGAATAAATACTTCGAAACCGGGTCGTATACCACGAAGTTACCGGGAGAGTGCAGAAAATGAGCCGGTACAGCCTCGAGAGCCGCAGAACCGGTACCCATCTTAATACTCCCCCCTTTATCAGGTATGGCTTTCATCCGTCTTTCATCGATAATTCCGAAATGCGGCATGAAGCGTAGCCAGAGCTCGGAAATATGTATGTCAGCTTTGGTTATGCCCAACCACAATGCAATTCCCGAGGATACATCCGGGTCCTGATGTGAAAAAAAGATCGACTCAATGTTATCGAGGTGGATATAATTACTGATTACAGCTACAACCCGCGAAAACAGGTGTACTCCGCCCGGATCAATCAACACCCCCTTCCCATTGTGGATTACAAGGTATTGATTGGTCTGTACGGCCCCATCGCCTTCATCGTCATCCCAACCGAGCCAGACTACTTTATGTTCTTCGCTTTCGAATAGTACTCGTCCTGTATCAAATTCTGCCATAGTTCCTCCAGTCCGAATGATTATGCCATTTTGACTCTGGAAAAACAAGCTTAGTGGCTGTAATCCTGGCGCGCAAAATTTCACTCGCTCACAGCGTGTACAGGTTGAATCTCACATCCACACGTACTTCGGCCAGAATACTCCATCGTGCTTATCAAGGGTCCCGGTCATCCGCGCCCAAACTATCATCTGTGACCAGCTTAGTTTCAGCTTTACATGTGTGAAGAACCTTCTCATCGTAAAGAT
>JAASTM010000108.1 GCA_021767325.1 Spirochaetales bacterium | reverse complement strand
CTCTACGACAACCGCGAACTGGTCGGGGGGCTGCAGTGGGACAAGGAGCCGGAGGTGCTGCGCTTTTTCGTCGGCCGCCTCAAACCGATCGGCGACTGGCCCGAAAAACTGATGGCCAGGTTTCGGACCGACTTCGGTGACAGCCTGTAGCTCAAAAACCTATAAATTAAAACAAGAGCCACGCGGAGAAACCGGCGAACAGGAGACTGTAGATGACGATCTCAAAATACAGTTTCCAGAGCCGGTTTTTCTGTAGATAGCGGGATTTCAGGTATACCCATCCCTCGATGTTGTGCGGGAAGGGCACGGCACTGGCAAAATCGCTGTAGATAAACATCAGCCCGAACAGAAAAGCAAACCGCCCGCCGAAAGAAATCTCACCGAGAAAGGGGAGTAGCGGGTACAATACCAGCGACATGAGCACTCCGCGCAGCAGCTGGGCCGGCAGAAACAGTTTCTTTACGCGCCCGCTTTCACCGCCCTCGGACATATCGGTAATAAAATCGAGCAACCGCTGCTGGCCGTTGTACAGATCACGGCTGATTCTGAAAGCCAGCATTCCAGCCAGTATGTATGCGGCGATATGAATCAAAGTGAAGCCCGCACTGAATTTGAGCAATTCCATAGCAACCTCCGTGCATCGAATCATACTATCAGCTTGAAAGCCAAATCAAGCGTCACATTACTAAGATAAAAACAAATAAAAAGGACCTTTCGGCGATTGTTTTGGCAGACGGGCTGTAGTAATATGGAAAAACAGCTCAAACTATCAGTTTTCCCGCCTACCGGTTCTACCCGCAGCCTACGCTTCCTGTCACCGAAATCTTTACCAGGAGTGTCAGTATGAAAATCCTGCTGGTCTATCCCGAGTTTCCCGATACCTTCTGGAGTTTTAAGCACGCCCTCAATTTTATTTCTAAGAAGTCAGGCACTCCGCCGCTGGGCCTGCTGACGGTGGCATCCCTGTTACCGCCAGACTGGGAGGTCAGGCTGGTGGACATGAACGTACAGGCCCTACGGAACCGGCACCTACGCTGGGCCGATTATGTGTTTCTCAGCGGCATGTCGGTGCAGAAGGCGGCGGCCCGCAAAGTAATTACCCGCTGCCGGCGCATCGGTACGAGGACCGTGGCCGGAGGCCCCCTGTTTACCACCGGCTGGGAAGATTTTCCCGCTGTCGACCATCTGGTGCTCGGCGAAGCTGAAACAATTCTGCCCGAGTTTATCCGCGACCTGCAGAGCGGATGTGTCCGGCGTATCTACAGGGCCGAGTCCAAACCGCTTCTCTCCGCGACCCCGCCCCCGCAGCTCGACCTGCTAAAGATGAGGTACTACGCCTCGATGGTAGTGCAGTTCTCCCGGGGCTGCCCCTTCGACTGCGATTTCTGCGACATTACCATGCTCTACGGCCGCCGGGTCCGTCTGAAGTCTACGGAGCAGGTGCTGACCGAGCTCGAGCAGATCTACCGCCGGGGCTGGCGGGAAAACGTCTTTTTCGTGGATGACAATTTCATAGGCAACAAGCGGGTTCTAAAGCAGGAGCTCCTACCAGCTCTGGTGGAATGGATGCGGGAACGTAAGTACCCGTTCAGCTTCAATACCCAAGCCTCCATCAATATCGCTGACGACGCCCGCCTGCTCGAACTGATGGCGGCGGCCGGGTTCGATAACGTGTTCATCGGAATCGAGACGCCCAGTGCCGCCGGCCTGCAGGAGTGTTCGAAGGTACAGAACGAGCATCGTGATATGGTAGCCAGTGTGCGCAAAATCCAGCGGGCGGGTATAGAGGTGCAGGGCGGCTTTATCGTCGGATTCGACAGCGACCCCAAAACCATCTTCGAAGATCAGATACGCTTTATCCAGGACAGCTCCATCGTCACGGCCATGGTCGGCCTGCTGACGGCCCTGAAGGGCACCAAGCTCTACCGCCGTCTGAAGAAGGAGAACCGCCTCGTGAGTGAGGAGACCGGCAACAACACCGACGGGTCCCTCAATTTTGAGCCGGCTATGGACCGCGATGTGCTTATCTCCGGTTACAAGCGAATCGTCGGCACCATCTACTCCCCGCACTACTACTATAGCCGGGTCAAGCGGTTCCTGCAGGAGTACACACCGCCGGCCCGGCCGATATTCCGCCTGCGGCCCATGCATATCAAGGCGATCTTGAAGTCAATCCTGGTACTGGGGGTAATCGGTAAGGAACGGGTGCAGTACTGGAAGCTGATGCTGTGGGCCCTCTTCCGGCGCCCCCGCTGTTTCCCACTGGCCACAACCCTGGCTATTTACGGGTTCCATTACCGCCGGGTGTTTGAAAAACACCTGTGAGCTGTGGCCGGGGAAACTGTTTGTAGAAAGATAAGAGCAACAACCTCAGGAGAATGTGCTTCTGCTCTCAGGCGACCTGCTCGAAGCGCTCAGATGCCGCTGAGTCTAGGCTGTACTGCTTATCACGAATCCAGCGCCTTACTTCTACTGTATAGAGATAAATTAGCAACCAGTATACCGGATTATTGAGCCCGGTTACCAGCGGAGCTCCAACTCCCATCAGGTAGAATTCCCACAAGTGCACCACACTGAATAACAGAAAGATAGCCGAAAGGTAGCGGGTGGATGGATGCAGGGCAATCATCGCGAACAGTCCGATTGCAGCACCCACGATAAGTCCCAGTGAGAGTATAGTCGAATCACCGGTGATGCTCATGATGATCAGCGAACTGCCGAAGTAGCCGCCGAACCCGGTCAAGAATGCAATGGTCTTTTTCAAGATTCCGGCCTGAATCTGTAGGTTGCGGTAGAAATAGAACCATGCGGCAAACATACACACGAAAGAAAGCGATTTGATGCCTGCCATTGCCTGCAGCAGTGGGCTGCCTTCAACTGTGGCAATTCCGATCTCGTGGACCTGCGGATGGGTAAACAGAAAGAAAATACCCAGCAGCGACGAGATAGCCACAACCGAATAGGTCAGTCCGTAGAATAGTTCGAACTTCCTGAAGCGCCGGGTCTCCCGGCCGCTCTTACGAAGATAGGCGCCTAGTCCTACCGTACCGGCAAAACTGAACAGTAGCGCCTCAACTATCAGATCGATTCGTGACGGAATACCGGTAATGTTCAGGGCGATATACAGCCCTCCGGCAACTGCGATTGCAATTAACACATGCATTATTCTCTCCTTATTTTTACACCATTTTCGATAATCGAGAGCATCCGGTCGACTACGTCCATTACGGCGCCCTCGTTATTCAAGTCGATTCCATTTAAGTAGTAGCGGATAACCGTCATGGTAGAGACAGTTATAATATGGGCACTGAGCTCTATGTCGATATTCTCCCGTACCTCGCCGCGCCATATGTACTCTCGCAGCACATCCGCCAGCAGTTCATTACTTTTACGCACCGAGTCTTCCATCAGGTCTTTATGCATTTTATCGTCGCCCTCGAAAATGAAGCGGTTGCGCAGGTTCGCCAACGCAGGCTGTTCACGATCGATTCGGGCCCCTTCCAGAAACAGCGTGCGCAAGAATTCGGTAAATCCGAGACGCCCGATTTCGGCAAATACAGCCTTCAATCGCTCTATCTTGGCATCATCGGCATAGCGGATGAGATAACGGTACATGTCAGCCTTGTTCTGAAAGTACTGATAAAAACTTCCCTTCGGAATACCGGCGGCATTCACTATTGCATCCACCGATACATCGCGGTAAAAGGCGTGGGCAAAAGCTTGTACTGCCACAGAGGTCAACTTATTCCGCTTTTCCACCGGAAGATTAAAAAAGGTCTCTTTCGGCATATGCACTCCTTAATGTGACTAATAGTCATATGACTATTAGTCACATTAGCCGGTTTACAGAACAGTGTCAAGCGAAATTACATTATCGTAAGATTTTTTCTTGCGGCCCTCCCTAAACCGGGGTAGTATTTTTCACGGAGGTGACAGATGAAAAGAGCTATGCTGGTTGTCGTTATTCTGCTGTGTGCGGCGGGGAACATCTGGGCGGCGGACGCCTCTATCCGCAGCCAGGTTCGACAGGCCTCCGAATCGCTGACCGAGGCCTACATCGCCGGAAAAGGGCTGCATTTTCGCCAGAACCTGGCCATCCTCGAGTTCAAAGATATCACCGAGGAGGGGTCCAGCCGCAACATCACCCGGGCAGTGGAGGATCTCTTCAGCTCCACCTTCTCCCGCTCCACGGTGTTTACTCTGGTAGACCGCCGAAACATCAAAACCCTGTTGGAGGAACAGAAGCTCCAGCTGATGGGAGTTACCGACTCCGAGGGTGCCGTAGACCTCGGCCAGATTCAAAATGCCCAGGCCCTCCTGTTGGGTACTGTGAACCTGGTCGGCGACACCTATCTCGTACACGTACGCATCGTTGATGTGGAGAGCGGCGAGATGGTCGCCGAAGACCTGACTCTAAACCGCAGCGAGATGGTCGAAACGAAACGCCAGCTCGACATGGAATACATCTCGGCCATGGGGGTGGGGATTTCCCTGCTGGGTTATGATATGACTTTCGCCGGCAACAACACCTCCCTGAACTTCAACGAATTCTCCAACACCCTTTTCGGCCGGCCGTTCGGCGTCGAGTTCAAATACCGCGTCACCACCTGGTTCATGCTGGGCGCCGGCATCGAAACCGCCGGCGGCAACCTGAAGTATTTTGAGTCGATCACGTGGGATTATAGTACCTCCCTGAACCCAGGTGGGGCTTCAGGCAGCGGCCCGTTTATCCTCTACAGCGAGGGCTTCGGTCTGCTGGCTAACGCTTACTTCGTCTGGCCGGCCAGCCGCCGTTTCAGCGCCTTTTTCTCGGCAGGAGTCGAGTACCTCATCCTCGACATCGAGGGGTATTTTGATCCGGACTATGAACTTATGAATTTGCAGCAGAACATGGGCAACGGCTTCGGGTTTGATGAGTTCGGGCCGCGGGAGACCGATTCGGCGGCGGTGTACCGTCTGCGGGCCGGCTTCGAGTGGTTTATGAGCCCGCGGGCCGCCTTCTCGCTGAAGGCCGGTTGGGACTTCGGGACCCTGGAACTCAATACCACCCGGCAGTGGCATCTCACTAACCTGCCGAATCCGGTCACTATAGACTTAGGTGGATTTACCCTCGCTCCGAGTGTGTCGGTCTATTTTTAGTCCGTTGGCCCGGCGGCACCCCGGGTAGAGCGGCACTACCGGCCCGGCCGCAGAATGTCGGGCAGGCTGCGCCGTTTAACCGGCTCTACCCGCAACGGGCGGTTTTCGATAATCGCCCGGGCGGTCAGCTGGCCGCTGTGAACCGCCGGTTCAATGCCCTCGCCCATATCGACAGTAGCGAATCCGGCCGCATCCCCTATCAGGTATACATGTCCCTCAGGGGCAGCTCGGCACTCCTGCACCTCGCTATCGCTGCTGCGCAGGTAGTAGCTGTGGCCGGACGGATCCGGAAGCGATTCATCGAGCAGGCCCTTGCGCTGGAGATGTTGTACGAACGGCAGCCAGTGATCGCGGATTGACTGACCGCGTTGCCGCAGTCCCGCCTGCTTGCCTCCTATGCCGATAGTCAGGTATCCGTCGGCCTTCGGGAAGTACCAGGAATACCCCACCAGGCCGCGGTCGAAAAAGCGCAGATAACATGAATCGCGGCGGTCTTCACGGTTGTGGGCGGAGGGGATGAACTCGCTTTCCAGGGTCACGATCAGATCCTCGCGCTCCCGCTGCATGCCTCCGGTGCGCCGCTGCCAGGCGGCTACCGGACAGCCGGTCCCGCCGGCACCCACCAGATAGCGGCAGGTGAAGCGGTTGTCTATCCGAAAGCAGGCCCCATCCGGCATCCCGGCATTGCGGCGGTGATCCGCATCGGCCAGGGGGCGGCCGGTGGTTGTGCAGCCATCCCGGCGGCTGCCGTCGATGCGCTCGATCTCGTGAACATGGTGGTGATAAAAGGGAGCTCCCGAGCTCTGCAGCAGCCAGAAGTCGAACTCGTAGCGGCGGATGGCGTACTGGCGGGTGGGCAGCGGAAGCGGCACACCCTTAATTCGAAAGTTGAGACGACGATACTCCCGCAGCCCGCCCGGATACTCCTCTGGGCTTACACCCAGGCGGCGAAAGAGGGACGGGGGAATCCAGCCGGCACAGAGTTTGTGGCGGGGGAAATCGGATCGGTCGAGAAGGGCAACACTCCAGCCGGCCTCCACAAGTTCACGGGCGCAAGTGCTGCCGGCCGGCCCGGCGCCGACTATAATCACATCGAAATGTTCCATACTATCCGGTTCAGCTGAGTCTGCAGGCCGGCTGCGGCTGCCCGCGCTTGGTGAAGACGATCTGCCACAGCTGAATGTTGCGGCCGCGAAAACCACCGGCTGAACTCAGCAGGTAAAAGCGCCACATGCGGTAGAAGCGGTCGCCGTACTTTTCATGCAGCTGCGGCCAGGCCTTCTCGAAGTTGCGGTACCAGGCCATGAGGGTCGGATCATAGTGCTCACCGATGTTGTGCAGATCCTCCAACACAAACAGCCCTTCCATTGCCGCGCTGATTTGCGCCAGTGAGGGCAGCATACTGTTGGGAAAGATGTACTTCGTCGTCCAGGCATTACTGGAGGTGTGCGACTCGTTGCTGCCGATGCAGTGAATGAAGCCGATGCCGTCATCCTTTAGGGTGCGGTCGACTACCTCCATATATTCCCGGTAATTTTTGTACCCCACGTGTTCGAGCAGTCCGATTGACACCACCCGGTCGAATCGTCCGCTGACCGACCGGTAATCCCGGAAATAGAGCTCAGCTGGCAGACCGGAGCAGGCCTGGTTGCCGAGTTCTACCTGGTCTTTGGAAACCGTCAGTCCGGTAACCTCCGCTCCGTACTTCTCCGCCGCATACTTTGCAAACGAGCCCCATCCACAGCCCAGGTCCAGTACCGACATACCCGGCTGCAGGCCGATCTTCCGGCAGACCAGATCCAGTTTGGCCTCCTGGGCCTGGTCCAGATTCTCGGCACCGTTCCAGTAGCCGCAGGTATAGACCATGCGTGAGTCGAGCATGCGGGTGTACAGATCATTGCCGATGTCGTAGTGCTGCTGCCCGACTTTGAAAGCCCGCCGTTCGCGCTGCATATTGGTCAGTTTAGAGCGCAGAGTGATCCAGACGTCCTTCAAGCCTACGCCCACCTGCTGCTCGATATTCCCGCGGACTACCCGCGCGATCATCTCATCCAGCTGCTCGCAGTCCCACCAGCCGTCCATATACGACTCGCCGAGCCCCAGATACCCCTGTGCCAGTACCCGTT
>JAASTM010000107.1 GCA_021767325.1 Spirochaetales bacterium | reverse complement strand
TTTGTATAAGCCTGTTGACCCAAAAGTGAATTTTCCGCAAATGGAAGAAAACATCCTGAAATTTTGGGAAGATAAAGACATCTTTCAAAAATCTATTGATCAGAGAGACGGAAACGAGGAGTATGTCTTCTACGACGGACCTCCCTTTGCCACCGGTCTCCCGCATTTCGGACACTTTGTTCCGGGTACCATCAAGGATATTATCCCCAGATATCACACGATGAAGGGCAAGAAGGTAGAGCGCCGCTTCGGCTGGGACTGTCACGGCTTGCCGGTTGAATACGAGATCGAAAAGTCGCTCGGTATTACCGGAAAAACCGAAATAGAAGAGTACGGGGTTGCCAAGTTCAACGAAGCCTGCCGGTCGATCGTGCTGCGGTACACCTCTGAGTGGGAACGCATCGTAAAACGGATGGGCCGCTGGGTCGACTTCGAGAACGATTACAAAACCATGGAACCGGATTACATGGAATCGATCTGGTGGGTAATCAGGCAGCTGTGGGACAAAGAGCTGTTGTATGAAGGCTACAAGATTCTGCCCTACAGTCCGGCCCTCTCTACGCCGCTGTCCAATTTCGAGGTAAACCTGGGCGGGTATCAGGAGGTAGTTGACCCGGCTGTAACGGTAAAGTTCAAGGTCGAAGGCGAGGAGAACACTTACATCCTGGCCTGGACCACTACGCCCTGGACACTGCCCTCTAACCTGGCACTCGCTTTTGGCGAGGATATTACCTACGTAAAGGTTAAAGACGGTGATGAGTTCTATATTCTGGCCAAAGAACGCCTTTCCGCCTATTACCGCAGCGAAGAAGACTACGAGATTGTAGAAGAGAAACCCGGCCGTGAATATGTCGGTCTGAAATACGAACCGCTGTTTCCCTATTTCAGTGACCTGCACTCCAAGCAGGCCTTTAGAACTATCATCTCAGAGCACGTTACCACCGAAGACGGTACCGGTATCGTTCACACTGCACCCGGTTTTGGTGAAGAGGACTATGCGGCTCTGAAGGATACCGATGTTCCGGTTATCTGTCCAATCGATGCGGAGTGCCGATTTACCGGCGAGGTGCACGATTTCGAGGGACTGTTTGTTAAAGATGCCGACGAGCCGATCATGCAGAAGCTGAAGGAAGAGGGCAAACTGGTCAAGAAGGAGAAGTACCGCCACAGTTACCCCTTCTGCTACCGGACCAAGAAGCCGCTCATCTACCGGGCTGTATCGTCCTGGTTCGTCGATGTGGACCGAATCAAAGACAATATGCTGGGGGCCAACGATAAAATCAACTGGGTTCCCGAGCACCTGAAGAAAGGACGCTTTGGCAAATGGCTGGAAGGTGCCCGGGAATGGGCGGTGAGCCGCAACCGCTATTGGGGTAATCCCATACCGATCTGGAAGTGCGACGGCTCGGACTATATCGAAGTAATATCCTCACGGAAGGAGCTGGAAGAGAAGTCCGGCAAGAAGGTGCCCGATCTGCATAAACACTATGTCGACGAGCTGACCTGGCCGAGCCCGGACGGCAAGGGTACTATGCGCCGTATACCCGATGTGCTGGACTGCTGGTTCGAATCCGGCTCGATGCCCTACGCACAGAACCACTATCCCTTCGAGAACAAGGAGTGGTTCGAACGCAACTTTCCGGCCGACTTTATCTGTGAGGGTCTTGATCAGACCCGCGGATGGTTCTATACCCTTACTATACTGGCGGCGGCTCTCTTCGACCAGCCGGCCTTCATGAATGTTGTGGTAAACGGATTGGTGTTGGCCGAGGACGGCAAAAAAATGTCGAAGTCGGAGCGTAATTACTCAGATCCGGTCGAGGTCATCAACAACTTTGGTGCCGATGCCCTGCGGCTGTTCCTGATGCACTCGGCGGTTGTGAAAGCCGAAGACCTGCGTTACTCCGACGAGGGAGTGCGTGAGGTGCTGAAGAGTGTGCTGATTCCCCTGTGGAACGCCTACAGTTTCTTCGTCACCTATGCCAATATCGACGGCTATCAGCCGAGCGGCGATCCGAAGCCGGATGCCCCGGAGAACCCGCTGGACCGCTGGATTCTCTCAGAGGCCGAGCGGCTGGTCGGTGAGGTTACCGAACAGCTCGAAGCCTACGATCTGCAGAAGGCCATCGATCCGATCCTGAGGTTTATCGACCTGCTGAACAACTGGTATATCCGCCGCTCCCGGCGCCGGTTCTGGCGGTCTGAAAACGATCCCGACAAGATGCAGGCCTACGGCACTCTGTACAGTGTGTTGATGAAGCTGATTCATGTGGCCGCGCCGATTGTACCCTTTATAACTGAAGAAATTTATCACAACCTCCGTTCCGATGATATGCCCGAGTCGATTCACCTGGCCGACTATCCGGTAGAGGTATCGGGTCTGCGTGATCTGGAACTGGAACAAAAAATGGCAATAACCCGGCAGGCGGTTTCAATGGGACGGGCACTGCGCAGCATGCACAACTATAAAACCCGGCAGCCACTAAAGGCGATCTACCTGGTAACCCGCGACAGTACCGAAAGAAAGGTTCTGCGGGAGATGGAAGACATCATTCGTGAAGAGCTGAACGTGAAGGATGTGCTGTTCAAGGAGAACGAGGAGGATCTGGTCGAGTACTCCGCCAAACCCAACTATAAGGTTCTCGGTAAGCAGCTCGGAAAACACATGAAGAGTGTTGCCAAAAAGATCGAAGCCCTGACAATGAACGAAATACAGTCACTGATGGAGGGGGCGACCCTCTACCTGGATTACGACGGCGGTTCTCTGGAACTGACGCTGGACGGAATAGTGGTGCAGCGTACGGAGAAAGAGAACGTAAAGGTGATTAATGAAGGCTCTCTGACTGTCGGCCTCGATACTGAGATTACCGAAGAGTTGAAAAACGAAGGTATGGTTCGCGATCTGGTCCGCAGTATTCAGAATATGCGCAAGGACCGCGGCTTAGAAGTGACCGACAGGATATACCTGTATCTCGAGGGTCCGGACTCAATCAAAAAAGCCGTTGAGAGTTTCGAAGATCATCTGCTGCAGGAAACTCTGGCCGAGGAGTACAGCTGGAAGGACGCCGGCAACGCCGAAGAGATTGAATGCGGAGACGAAACCTGCAAGGTGGGGCTCAAGAAGGCGTAAATATGCAACTGAGTAAAGACCGGCGATGGCGGGGACGACAATGCCAGCAGAGCCCGGGATGCCCGCCAGTATTCAGGACCCGTCGGACGTCATTCAACGCCCTTATCGGGACCCTCGTCACCGGTTTTGTGTTTATTCTGCTGACCGGCTGTGTCAGCCGGCCGGAACCTGCCGATCAGAATTATGCAGCCCTGCTCTATGAAGAGCAGGGTATATTTTTACAGATACGACCGAATCAAAACCTTACGTTAGCCAATAGAATACTGAGTACGGTCGGTATGGATCCGGAATCTATGCAGACGGTGTTGCAACGCACCCATACGGCTTACTGTCTCTTCGAGTTCGACTCCGGCGGTTTTGAGTACACGATTATCGGCCAAGGCCGTTACCCGGAGACTATCGCCGCACTCTCGCTGCGCAGCAACTCGGAATGGAAACGGCGCGAGGGAGGCCGGGAAAGCGGTGGCATGCGATCCGCGCCACTGCGCTGGTGGCGTAACCTGATAAGCGAGGTTGAGCTCGCTTTTATTCAGGATAATGCGGTCTGTATTACCAATGCTGGCATTGAAGAGAAGCTGGAACGTATTTTTTACGGTCCGGTGATACCGTTGCCGGAAGGGGCGGCGGAGCTGCTCGATTCGGGCCTGCTCGGTATTTTCAGTAAAAACCCCGACTTCGGGGGTTTTGAAAGCGGCCGGGACGGAATGAACAGGGCCGGGATGCAGATGGCGGGACTGTTTGCACGCCTCGATACCATCAGTATGAGTTTTCGCAGCAATGAAGCACACAAGGATTTATTTACCATTGATGCTGAATATGTATGTGAAGACCCCGCTGTGGCGCGATCTCTGTTCCTGGTGTTGAGGCTGGCTCTGCTCAGCGGACTGCGATCTCTGGAGGGAGAATACGACTATTCCCGGCTGATCAGCGAGGATCCGGTGAGTCTGCAGGAGAGGCGGGTAGTGCTGCAGGGATATCCGATTTCCCTCGAGAACATCGACTGGTTTTTTCAGCAGGCACTGCCGTATGTTCAGATAGAGGAGTAAGTGCACATGATACGGGTTGGAGTGGTGGACTATGATGCCGGTAATCTTACCAGTGTGAAGACCGCCCTGAAGTATTTGCAAGCTGATTATCTTGTCTCGTCAGAACCTAAAGAGCTCGATAAGACGGACAAGCTCATCTTTCCGGGGGTTGGTGAGGCCCGAGCGGCTATGCGCAATCTGAAGAACCGCGGATTGGAGCAGCTGCTGCACTCCTATTTCAAAAGCGGGCGGCAGATGCTGGGCATCTGTTTAGGCAGTCAAATTGTCTTGAGCAGGTCCGAGGAGAATGACACTCCCTGTTTAGGCTTGATTCCCGGCACAGCCCGGCGTTTTCCCCGGGGGAGCGGGCTGAAGGTTCCCCACATGGGCTGGAATCGGGTGCGTGAAGCCTCGGATTCCTTTCTCTTCAGAGACATTCCCGACGGCAGCTCGTTTTATTTTGTTCACTCCTACTATCCGGAACCTGAAGACGATGGGGCCGTTGCGGCGACCTGTGAGTACGGAGTTACCTTTACCGCCGCACTGGAGCGCGGTAATCTGCATGCGGTGCAGTTTCACCCGGAAAAGTCGGGCAAGTGGGGTCTGCAGCTGCTGCAGAACTTTCTGAACTACACCGGTACGGGGGAATAGAGATGCTGCAGAAGCGAGTTATAGTCTGTCTTGACGTAAAAGACGGAAAGACCACCAAAGGTGTTCGTTTCAAGGGAAATGTAGAAGTAGGGGATCCGGTGCAGATGGCCGAGGAGTACTACCGTCAGGGAGTAGACGAACTGGTCTTCTATGACATCACCGCTTCGCATGAGAAGCGGGGGATAATGATTGATGTTGTCAAACGGGTGGCCGAGAGGATTTTTATTCCGTTCGCAGTGGGCGGGGGAATTGCCTCGCTGGAGGATATGCGGGCGGTTATCCTGGCCGGAGCGGAGAAGGTGAGTGTGAACAGTCAGGCTGTCAGGAATCCGCAGATTATCCGGCAGGGGGCCGAAGTGTTCGGTAACCAGTGTATCGTGCTGGGGATGGATGCCGCCCGCGACCGATCGATGCCTTCCGGTTACCGGGTGTATATTAACGGCGGCCGGACCTCAACGGAACTGGATGCCCTCGAATGGGCGCGGCAGGCGGTGGAACTGGGAGCCGGAGAGATCGTAATCAACTCAATTGATGCCGACGGGACTCGCGAGGGTTACGAAATCCCGCTTACAAGACTGCTCTCGACCTCGGTGGAGGTTCCGGTGGTAGCCTCCGGTGGGGCCGGTACCAGCCGGCACCTGATCGATGTTCTGACCGAGGGCAAAGCCGATGCTGCTCTCATCGCATCGATGGTTCACATTCAGGGATATACCGTGAATGGCATCAAGGATGACTTAGCCGGGGCGGGTGTCCCGGTACGCAGAGACTAATTTTACTTGCCTGCGGATTGGCAGGGTGAGTATATTTACAGCGGAGTTTTTTTTTCAAAATCATCATTCTGAAAAAAGCTCTATAAATTAAAATGATTTTAGATTACTTCTTAAAGGAGCATGGGAGATGCCCACATACGACTACGAATGCAAGCACTGCGGACACTCTTTTGAACACTTTCAATCCATGTCTGACGATCCTTTGGCGGAGTGCCCGCAATGCGGTGGCGTGTTGCGCCGGCTCATAGGCGGAGGCTCGGGGATCATTTTCAAAGGCAGCGGTTTTTATGTAACTGATAATCGCGGCGGAAAGAACGGGAAGAAGAACGGAGCTTCCAAAAGCGACACCTCTAGCGAAACCACATCGGAGACAAAAAAGGATACTGTGGGAGCGGGCGCGAATAAATCCTCAGGAGGAGAGGCGCAAGGCAAGCCCGCTGCCACTTAGGAAACCGTTCCTCCGTGGTGAGGCCTAATCGGTTTCGTCCTGAAAGCCGTACAGGGGGTGGATGTAGTACCGTTCCGCCTCCTCGGCCGCCTTTTCCAGCAACTCTTCGATTTCCAGTTTATCCCAGGCCTTCCACATTCTGTCCATTCTCGGCTTCAAGAGCGGGTGTTCGGCTGTGAAAATGGTGCAGCAGTCATCGTAGGGCAGAATGGATGTTTCGTAGGTACCGATGGCCCGGGCGCGTTCAATTATTTCCTCTTTATCCAGGCCCATCAGCGGCCGGAAAACCGGCAGTTCGGCGGCACTCCCGGTGAAGGTGATGCTCTCGACGGTTTGACTTGCCACCTGGCTGAGTGACTCTCCGGTGACCAGACAGCGCGCCCTCTGGCGGCCGGCGATCTTCTCGGCAATCTTGACCATGCCGGCCCGCATCAGCAGCGTGACCTCCTGCGCCAGCGAGCGTTCGTTGATACGCAGCTGCGCTTCCGTGAAAGGCACCACAAACAGGTTGGTTCCGCCCAGGTAGGGGCTGAGGGTGCGGGCGAGCTGCTTCACCTTATTCAGTGCGTCCTCGCTGGTATAAGGATAGGTGTGGAAGTAGATGGTGTCCAGTTTCAATCCCCGCTTGGCGATCATGTGCCCGGCAACCGGAGAGTCGATTCCCCCTGAGAGCATCAGGATTCCGCGGCCAGCCGAACCCACCGGCAGACCGCCGGGACCGCGTTTGGGGTTACCGTAAATAAAGGCCTCTTCACGAATTTCGATAAAAATCTTGATGTCCGGTGAGTGCACATCCACCGAAAGAAAGTCGAACTCGCTGCGCAGATAATCCCCGACTTCACAGGCGATGTGATAGGAATCGAGATTAAATGATTTGTCGGTACGGCGGGCTTCGATTTTAAAAGTCCATTCACCGGCAGACCCCTTTTCCGCCACTATGCTGTCGATTACCTTTTTAGCGGCCCGTTTGATGATTTCGATATCCTTCTGCACGCGTCTGGCCCGGGAATAGCCGACCACTCCGAAGGTGTGGGATAGTGCCTCCTCTATCTGTGGTGCATTCTCTTCAGGGGTTTCGACATAGAAGCGGCCGTTGGTGAGCTTGATCTGGGCATCTCGGGCGGCGATGTTGCGGCGTAAATTCTTTTTGAGCTTTTTCTCGAAAAAGCTTCTGTTTTCCTTTTTAAGAGAAATTTCACCAAACTTGATGAGGTAGATTGCATTCATGTAGTCATTCTCCGTGTCTCAACCTCTGCGAACTGTTTTTCGCAGCAG
>JAASTM010000106.1 GCA_021767325.1 Spirochaetales bacterium | reverse complement strand
TTACCCCGCAGGGCCGGGCAGCCGAACACCTGCTGTTCAGCACCATCCGCGAGGTCCTGGACGAGATGAACGGTCCAGGAAAGCCGTACTGGATTCCGAACAACGGCCACTTCGACACCACCGGTGCCAATATTGCCGCCAACGGCATCGAGCCGGTTAACCTGTTCCAGCCGGGAGTACTCGAGGAGTTTCCCTATGACAAGATGGACACTGAGAACCCCTTCAAGGGCGATATGGATGTCGAAAGGCTGCGGGCTTTTCTGGAAGAGAAGGGGCGTGAGAACGTACCGGTAATCTATCTTACCGTGACCAACAACACGGTGGCCGGACAGCCGGTCAGCCTGGCCAACATGAAAGAGGTGTACAAGGTTGCCGAGGAATACGATATTCCGCTCTTTTTCGATGCCTGTCGCTTTGCAGAAAACGCGGCCTTTATCAAACAGTTCGAAAAAGGCAATGAGAAGCGCTCGATTCGCAGTATCGTGCAGGAGATGTTCTCCTATGCCGACGGGTTCAGTATCAGTCTGAAAAAAGACGGTCTGTCGAATATCGGCGGCGGTCTGTTCATCCGGGATCGCGGAAACTTCGTAAAGCGTTTCTCAACTGAAAAAGAGGACGTTGGTGTACGGCTGAAAGAGAAGCAGATCGTATGGTTCGGAAACGATTCCTACGGCGCACTGAGCGGCCGCGACATAATGGCCCTGGCGGTAGGCATCAACGAGGTGGTCGACCAGTCATATCTGTACAACCGGATCGGGCAGACCCGCCTGCTGGCGCGTGAACTAGCGAAAAACGGAGTGCCGGTAGTCCTGCCGGCCGGAGGCCACGCGATCTACATCGATATGGATCGCTTCTTCGAGGGATCCGACATGAAAATCGATGATTTCGGCGGAGTCGGTTTTACCATCGAACTGCTGCGCAACTACGGCATCCGGGCCTGTGAGCTCGGTCCCTTCGCCTTCGAATGGGATCAGAAGAACGAGGAGCAGCGCAAGGGTATTCTTAATCTGGTGCGATTCGCGATTCCGCGGAATGCATACAGCCGTGAGCACATCGACTACACGGTAGCCGCGGTAACCGAACTCTACAAAAACCGCGACAAGATTCCCAAAGTGAAGATAACCCGCGGGGCAGAGCTGCGGCTGCGCCACTTTCAAACCGGGTTGAAACCGGTATATTAGAGTGAGATTCTACACTCATTGATTCGTACATCGACCGCCGCCGGACAGAAGAATCTGAAAGGCGGCGGTTTTATGTTTTCAGACTGGTCTCGCGGTGTATTACTGATGTGTCAACAATTTGATGTGAGGTCTCACCGTTGATGTCCTGGATATGCTCTATCAGCAGTCGGGTGGCGTGATAGCCGAGCTGTTCCGGATTGATATCGACACTGGCCAGCGAGGGATGCTGATAACGGCCACGGATGCTGTTGTTGAAACCGTACACCGGAATGGCGGCGGGGCTGCCCGGCGGCTGGCTGTCAGCTATCTGTCCGCTCTCTGATAGAGCTCGCAGCGCTCCGAATGCCAGAAAGTCATCAGTCGCCACCACTGCATCCGGTCGGGCTGAACTGAGAATATCCCGCATATAGATGTAGCCGAGCTCCTCGGAGGACGGGGTTTTCCCGCCTTCGTCGGTTTCGGGCCGCGGAGAACATAGTTTTTCACTAATATCTATTCCGCGGCTGCGCAGTGCCTGTAAGTAGCCCTCGTAGCGGTCGAGGGTGTAGCGTCGGCTCCACTTGGTACCGATGAAGGCGATGCTGCGGGAACCACGGTCGATCAGTTCGCTGACCAGGGTGTAGATTGCCTGAAAATTATCGTTGTCGACCCATAAAGTCTGGGCAGGTTGATCGGGGCGACCGATCACCGAGAAAGGAAACTCTTTTTCCCGCAGATACTCGATTGAGGGATCCTGCTGTTCGACCGAAAAAAGTACCACTCCGTCGGTCCAATTGGCGGTAACCAGCTCCTGAAGGTACTCATACTGTTCGTGCTCGCTTTCACAGAATGAAACCATCACATGAAAATGGCGGTCCCGGGCACAGGCGTTTGCACCCTTCATCGCCATGATGAAGAATGGATTCTCAAAAATGTTGGCTTCGTGCTCGGTTATTACCAGAGTGATGAGACGGCTCGGGCGGCTGCTTTCACCCCCAGAGAAATGGCGCGGGTGATATCCCTTTTCGCGCATTACCTCCAGTACATGGGCCCGGGTTTTCTCGGCTATGCCGGCGGAGTTATTCACTATTCGAGAGACGGTTGAAATCGACACCCCGGCAGCTTGTGCAATATCTGTGAGTGAAACCTTCTTCATTCTATTCTCCCATTTGGATAGTACATCGGAGTGCATTTTTGTGCAATAAAAAATTGCAAAAAGAGACAGTCTTAGACAAAAACCAGCAAAATTTGCAGAAATATGCGTTAAATAATGCACAAATAGCCAAATAATTCTGTCATTATGAAAATATTTGCAAGAAAATAAGGATTGGAAAATTAATCATTGACAAAATTAACAGATCGAGGTGATAATGCTTCTATAAAATTCTCATTGCATTTCTTAAAGGAGGAGAAAATGAGTTCTAAAAAGAGTCTTGCTCTGTTGGTGGCACTCATTGTTTTGTGTGTTCCGGCGCTGTGGGCCGGTGGTGCGCAGGAAAGTACAGATGAGGGCGCTGCTGAAAAAGTGAAAGTTGATATCTTTCAGTTCAAGGTTGAGTTCAAGGATCAGTTCACTCAGCTGGCTGAAGAGTACATGAAGGAGAATCCCAATGTGGACCTGTCTATCAAGACGGTCGGAGGCGGTGATGACTACGGTGCTGCACTGCGCTCGCGCTTCGCTTCCGGAGAAGAACCGGCAATATTCAATGTCGGGGGACCGCAGGACGTAGCCGACTGGATGCAGTATCTTGCCCCTCTCAATGGGCTCGAGGTAACCGAAAAGGCCTTCGACGGTGTACTCGGCGGAGTGACCATGGATGGCAATGTGTACGGGCTGCCATACAATCAGGAAGGCTACGGACTGATTTACAACAAGGCTATGTTTGAAAAAGCCGGAATCGATCCCTCCGGTATCACATCGTTTGCAAAATTGGAAGCTGCTGTAGAGAAGCTCGATTCAATGAAAGACGAACTGGGAATCAACGCAGTGTTTGCCTTTCCGGTAAAAGAGACCTGGGTAACCGGACTTCACCTGTCGAATGCGGTTCTTTCTCAGGAATTCGACAACGTAAACGACGCTTTCAATGCAGAAACTGTTGAGTACAAGTACAGCGAGGGCTTAAAAAAGCTGGTAGACCTGCAGAACGACTATTCGGTTCAACCGACCCTTTCACTGGACTACAGCCAGCAGGTTGAACAGCTCTTCTCCAGTGAGAAGGTCGCTCTCATTCAGCAGGGCAATTGGGCATATGGTTCAATCGCCGGTGTAAACAGCGACCTGGCTGCCAATATCGGTTTTATCCCGCTTTCGGTAGACGGCGGAACCGGTGACAGTATTCCCGTTGGCGTTCCGATGTACTGGGGCGTGAACAAACAGCTCGACGACGCGGTTGTTGCCGAAGCCAAAAAATTCCTCAACTGGATGTATACCTCCGAGACCGGTAAACGCTACGTACTCGAAGAGTTCAAATTCATTCCGGCTTATGAGGGGTACGACATTTCCAAGGTATCTGATCCTCTGGCTCGTGATATACTCGATTTCTCCGCCCGCGGAAAGACTCTTCCATGGGTTTTTATGGGATACCCCACCGGTTGGGGCATGAATGTGCTGGGTGTTGATATCCAGAAATATGTTGCCGACAAGATGACTTGGGACGAATTGATTGCACATACCACCGAAGAGTGGGAGAAAGCACGTCAATAAAAAAATCGTATTATTAAAACTGTAATAAAGCCGGAGGGGACTCCCCTCCGGCACTATATTGATGTCGGGAGATTGTATGCAGGGTAGTATAAAACGGCAGCTGCTGTTCTGGGCGTTTGTAGGGCCGCTGGTGTTCGCCTTTCTGGTGGTAGTAGTAGTACCGTTCTTATGGGGTATCTATTATTCGTTTACTGAATGGAATGGAATCGTGAAGTCTCAGGTCGAATGGGTGGGGCTGCGCAATTACATCGAACTCTTCCAGGATGAACAGTTTGTATACTCCTTCTGGTTTACAGCCCGATTTGCGGTGGTGTCCGTCATTTTGATAAACGGAATCGGCTTTGCCCTGGCTCTTCTGGTTACACAGCCTTTGCGTACTTCACACGCCTTGAGAACGGTATTCTTTATGCCGAACCTCATTGGCGGACTCATCTTGGGATTCGTGTGGCAGTTCATCTTTATCCAGGTGTTTTCGGGGTTGGCCGACATTCTGAAGATCGAGATGCTGCGCGGGTGGCTGGCAACTCCTGAGACGGGATTCTGGGGGCTGGTGATGCTGATGACCTGGCAGATGGCCGGATACACTATGGTTATCTACATTGCCGCTCTGCAGAGTATTCCCGGCGAGCTGCTCGAGGCAGCCGAGATCGACGGGTCGACTCTTTGGTCGAAAACCCGTCACATCATTATACCGCTGGTGGCGCCGGCCTTTACCATCAATATGTTTCTGATGCTGTCCAATGCGTTCAAGCTGTACGACCAGAACCTGTCGCTGACCAACGGCGGACCGTTTAATTCTACCCAGATGCTGGCGATGAATATTTACAATACCGCCTTTATGTTCGACCGGATGGGGCTTGCCCAGGCAAAAGCGGTAATCTTCTTCCTGGTAGTGGCGACGGTTTCGATTATCCAGGTGCGGATGAACAAGCGCCGGGAAGTGGAGTACTAGGGAGCGAAAAATGACAGCACGCAAGCGATTTATCATAACCATGGAAGTAGTGGGAATAGCGATCGGACTGGTGTTCTTCTTTCCGTTCTATATCATGCTGGTCAACTCATTCAAAACGAAGCCGCAGATTTTTCAGAATACTTTAGATCTGCCGGGCGGACTGGAGTGGAACAACTATGTTGAGGCTTTCCGGCAGCTGGAGTTTCTGCAGGCCTTTGCCAACAGTCTCTTTATCACCGTCGGCTCGATTCTGCTGTTGATAGTGTTCGCCTCGATGGCCGGATGGAAGCTGGTGAGAACCAAGAGCAGGCTCAGCAGTATCATTTTCTTTATGTTCGTCAGCGCCATTTTGATTCCCTTTCAGTCGGTGATGCTACCGCTTATCACTATTATGGGGCGTCTGGGGTTTCTGAACCGGCTTGGGCTCATCTTCATGTACCTGGGCTTTGGATCGAGTCTTTCGCTCTTTCTCTATCACGGGTTTGTGAAGAGTGTGCCGAAAGAGCTGGATGAGGCGGCCATTATCGACGGATGTAATGAGTTTCAGCTCTTCGGAAGGGTCATTTTTCCGATTCTCACCCCAATAACTCTTACGGTAATCATCCTGCTTACCATATGGATCTGGAACGATTATCTTCTACCTTCGCTGGTGATCAATAAGGAGGGCATGCAGACGATACCGCTGCAGATGTTTTTCTTCTTCGGCGAATATACCAAACAATGGCATCTTGCCCTGGCCGGTTTAACTCTTGCCATCATCCCGGTCATTGTTTTTTACTTTTCTGCCCAGAAATACATTATTCGGGGCGTTACTCAGGGTGCCATCAAGTAGAGAGCAACTGACGGAGGAGCTACGTGAACACAGACAAACGACTAGAGATAGACGATAATATTGATCTGGCCCATACGGAAAACCCGACCCGGCAGATAAAACCCCCGCAAAGAGATTTTTTTCCTCTGGAACTTAGGGGGGCAGGGGGCACGGCGGAAGAATCAAGCAAACAGTACGAGTTGAGCGCACCGGCCTCACCGCATGAAAGATCAAGCTCTCTGCACATGGCTGTGAGCAGTTATGGTGAGGGGCTCTACAGAATTTCTGTAGGTAAAAACGAAATTCCCCAATCATGGGCGGTGACGGAGCTGCCCGCAGATCTACAGGGGGAGCCGCTGGCGGCATCGATTATAGAAGCTTCACCGGTTTTTACGCTGGGCGAGCTGAGTATTGGTGAATGGCACTTTCATCCGGAGGCGCTGCGGTTCTCAGTCAAGTGCGATGAAGAGCTGCCGCGGGTGTACGGGATGGGAGAAAAGATGGGCCGCTTAGAGCGCAGCGGGCGGGTCTGGGATATGTGGAATACCGACGAACCCGAGCACACGCCCAGCCGCGATCCACTCTATGTTTCCATACCCTTCGCTTTGATTGCTGTCCGGGATGAGTGGTACGGAATCTTCGTAGATAATCCGGCCCGGCAGTACTGGGATACTGCGCTGAGCCGGCTCAATACCATTACCATTGATGTTGAAGACGAGTATCTGGATATCTACCTGATCAAGGCGGACTCGCCGCGGGCCGTGCTGCGCACATACAGCCAGTTGACCGGTACCGGCGCTTTGCCGCCGATATGGGCCCTGGGATACCACCAGAGCCGATACAGCTATTACCCGGAATCGCAGGTACAAGAAATTGCCCGGCAGTTTCGTGGTCATAAACTGCCGGCGGATGTAATCCAGTTGGACATCGATTACATGGACGGTTACCGTATTTTTACATGGGACAAAACGGCGTTTCCAGATCCGGCTGCCCTGACCGATGACCTCAGATCCGAAGGCTTCAAGGTGGTTACCATTGTTGATCCGGGTATAAAGGTGGATCCTGAGTATTCAGTATACAAACAGGGATTGGAAAACGACTATTTCTGTAAAACCTCGGACGGCAGGATATATACAGGGGCCGTGTGGCCGGGGAAAGCGGTGTATCCCGATTTCTCCCGCAGCGAGGTGCGCAGTTGGTGGGGCGGACTGCACCGTGAGCTCTTCAAATACGGAGTGGCTGGTATCTGGAACGATATGAACGAGCCGGCCGATTTTACCGGAGATCCGGACTACCGTCCCGACTACACCGTACCGAACGATATGCAGGCGGCTACCGATACCGGCACTCCCGTCAGTTTCTCCCGATTTCACAACCTTTATGCCACCGGAATGAACCGCGCCACCCGCGAGGCCTTTCAACAGCATCTTCCCGACCGCCGGAGCTTTGTGATCACCCGCAGCGGCTACGCCGGTTTACAGAAAGATGCAGGCGTCTGGACCGGTGACAACTGCAGCTGGTGGGAACACTTGGATGCAGCGGTGCCGATGCTGCTCGGGCTGAGTATCTCCGGAGTTTCGATGGTCGGAAGCGACACCGGCGGCTTCCAGGAGGATGCCTCCGCTCAGCTATACTCCCGGTGGTTCAGTTTCGCCGCATTTACACCCTATTTTCGCAGCCACACCGCCGATGATACCCGGGC
>JAASTM010000105.1 GCA_021767325.1 Spirochaetales bacterium | reverse complement strand
TCGACCGTGCCGCCTACCGCCCCGCCGGCCCCCTGTATGCGCATGGACCTGCCCTATGCGGTGGCGCTGCGGGAGCTGTTCCGCGAATACAAGATGCGGGCTCAGCAGAACACCAAGTACATGACCAGCTCGGCCCGCGAGGCCACCGTAACCCACACTCTCAACCTGCTGATCAGCGAGCTGACCAGCGCCGACATACAGTCGACCATCACCCCGGATGAAGGCCGGAACGTGCCCTGGCACATCTACAACGTCGAAGGTTCGGACACAGCCAAGCAGGCTTTTGCCGGTATGGACGGGCTGAAAGAGATGGTCACCGTACGGCGTACGGAAGGGCCGCTGGCGGAGAAGGTCCGTGAGCTGAAGGAGCGGGCAGTCCTCTTCCTCGAAGAGATGCTGGAGAGCGGCGGCTACTTCCAGGCGGTGGAGCAGGGCTTTTTCGTCGATTCGGGACTGTACCCTGAGCGCAATGGCGATGGGATTGCCCGTAAAATCGACGGCGGCATCGGGCCGGGAGAAATCTACGAACGGGATGATGACTATATGGCGCCGGTTACAGCCCACTTCGGCTACAATAACCTGGCGCAGTACGGGCCGGAAGCGGAAAAGAATCCCTCCTCGCTGATCGGCGGATCGACATTCGAAAATCCCGACAAGATCGTTTTTATCGACGAGCTCGATGAAGAGGACAACGTGCACAAACGGTTGGAGGAGACCACCAATCTTCGACACAGCACTCAGATCAAGCCCGAAATGGAGTGGCAGGGCGACGGCATCGTACTGCTGACCCTGTTTCTGCCGACGGAAAAGCGGACGGCAGAGTTTACCGCCATTGAAATCGGCCGCCGAATGGGTCTCGAGGATGTGGAGGTTATCCATTCCGAGATCATGCAGCCGGCCGAAGGCACCCGTATCGAGCTGAAGGGCCGTTTCAACCAGGTAATCGATACTGCCCAGCTCGAAATTCCGCCCGCCCCCGAAGTCCTCAGCGAGGATGAGATCCGGGCGGAAGTCAAGGAAAAGCCCCTCAAAGTGGTGGCCGGAACGGTCGGCAACGACGAGCATTCGGTAGGCCTGCGGGAGATTCTCGACATCAAGCACGGCGGGCTGGAGGGCTTCGGCATCCAGTGCCACTATCTCGGCACCTCGGTTCCGCTGGAGAAGCTGGTTGATGCGGCCATCGAGATCGAGGCCGATGCTATACTGGCCAGTACCATCATCAGTCACTACGATATTCATTATCAACACATGAAGCGCCTGCACGAACTCTGCGTCGAGAAGGGCATTCGCGACCGGATCATCCTGGTCTCCGGTGGTACTCAGGTCAGTCCCGAACTGGCGGTGGAGCAGGGCGTAGATGCCGGCTTCGGCCGCGGTACAAAGGGTATCCATGTAGCCACCTTTCTGGTAAAGAAGCGGCGTGAGATCCGCGGAGAGTAAAACGCCACATGCATGTTGACATCCTGGTAGCGGAAATCGGCAGCACCACCACCATGGTGAACGCCTTCGACGGAGTATCGGCCGACTCATCGACCGGATCAGCGGCCGGATCAACGGGTGCGCGGGAGGTTCAAAAGCCGCGCTACCTCGGGCAAGGAGTTGCCCCGACCAGTGTTGAGCAGGGAGACGTGCGCATCGGTCTGGACGCGGCAGTGGCGGACCTGAGCCGGAATCTGGCGGCCGGGCAGAGCGGGCAAGCCGAAGGGGCCGGGGGCTCCGATCTTACCTGGAACCGTTTCTATGCCACCAGCAGTGCCGCCGGCGGATTGCGGATGACCGTGCATGGGTTGGTGTATGACATGACGGTGAGGGCGGGCAAGGAGGCCGCCCTCGGGGCCGGAGCCAACCTGCATATGATCACCGCTGGACGCCTGCGCGATAGCGATCTGGAAAAGCTGGCGCGGATTCATCCCAATATCATTCTGATTGCCGGGGGAGTGGATTACGGCGAGCGGGATACCGCCCTGTACAACTCCGAGCGAATTGCCGAACTCCTGAAGGCCGAACAGCTGCACATTCCGGTGATTTATGCCGGCAACATCGAAAACCGGGATGAGGTCGCCCGGATTTTCGATCAAAGCGGCGGGCGTTTGTACAACACTGAAAACGTGTATCCCCGGATCGATCAGCTGAACATCGAACCTACTCGGGCTATCATCCAACAGGTTTTCGAGGAGCACATCACCGGCGGACCGGGAATGGAGCATATCCGCGACCGGATCGACGGGCCGGTTGTGCCGACCCCGGGGGCGGTGATGGAAGCAGCCCGCGTTCTAAAGGCCGCCATAGGGGATTTAGTGGTGCTGGATGTCGGAGGAGCGACCACCGATGTGCACTCGGTCAGCGGCGGCAGCGAGGAGATTTCGAGAATCCTGATTGCCCCGGAGCCTGAGGCCAAGCGGACGGTGGAGGGTGATCTGGGCACCTATGTGAGCCGCCGGAATGTACTCAAGGGGCGCGATCTGGAGCAGACCTTGCAGCGGCTCGCACTCAGTCAGGAGGAGTATGAGCGGCTGCTGGAGGACTTGCCGGCCATACCTGCCACCGAGCAGGAGTTTCGTCTGGCCGAGGAGCTGGCCCGCTCGGCGGCGGCACAGGCGCTGCAGCGGCACGCCGGCAGTTATCGTAACCTCTACGGTCCGGAAGGCAAAAAGCAGATTGCCGAGGGAAAAGACCTGTCGGCAGTCAAGCATATTATCGGCACCGGCGGGGCCCTTACCCGCCTACCTGAACGACGCAAGATTCTGGAACGCGGAGTGAGCGATATGCCCGGCAACAGCTTGGCCCCGCCAAAGAGCGTAGAGTACGATTTCGACAGCCACTACATTATGGCCTCCCTGGGCGTGCTGGCAAAGGAGCACCCGGAGGCGGCGGTGCAGCTGATGAAGGAGAGTATATGGCCGGACCAACGGTAATCGTCGATCTTGATAAAATTGAAGCCAATGCCCGGGCGGTTACCACATTGTGCGCCGAAAACGGAATTTCAGTAACTGGTGTGACCAAGGTAACCTGCGGAATGCCTTCGGTGGCCCGCGCGCTGCTGCGCGGCGGAGTGAAGGGGATTGGAGAATCGCGGCTCGAGAACGTACATCGGCTCCGTGCCAACGGCATCGTGGACGAAATGATGTTGCTGCGCATACCACCACTCAGCGAGACCGACGAGATAGTCCGGTCGGTTGATATCAGCCTCAATTCGGAGCTTTCGGTGATCCGCTCGCTCAGCCGGGCGGCGCAGGAGCACGGGGTGGTGCACCACGTAATTCTCATGATCGACCTGGGGGATCTGCGGGAAGGGCTGTGGCCCGACGATGTGCTGCCGGCGGCCCGCGAAACCCTGGAGCTGCCGAATCTGAAACTGAAGGGAGTCGGTACGAATCTCACCTGCTACGGAGGAGTCATTCCGACCGAAAAGAATATGCAGCAGCTGGTGGACTGGGCCCACCGCATCGAGGATGCGTTTGATGTTAAGATCGAAACTATCTCGGGCGGCAATTCATCCTCGCTCCCCCTGTTGAGGGCGGGCAAGATGCCGCAAGCGGTGAATCACCTGCGCATAGGTGAGGCGCTGATGCTGGGCCGCGAAACCGTGCAGCGCACCGCCTGGCCGGGTACGAGCCAGGACGCCTTTAAACTGGAAGCGGAGGTGATCGAACTGAAGCAGAAACCCTCCGTACCGATTGGCGAGACTGGCGAGGATGCCTTCGGTAATACTCCGACCTTTGAGGATAAAGGGGAGATCCTGCGCGGTATTCTCAATATCGGCCGGGAGGATGTTGATGTGGACGGGCTGAATCCCGTGGATCCGCAGCAGCATATTCTGGGAGCTTCCAGCGACCATCTGCTGGTCGATGTCAGTTCGGATCGGGAGGCTATTAAGCTCGGCGATAGCGTAGCCTTCACTATGAACTATTCGGCTCTGCTGGCTTCTATGACATCGGCGTACGTCGACAAGCGAGTGGTCGGAGCCGGTCCGGCCGGCAGTGCAAAACCAAGTCTGAAGTTCTTCGGCGGCAACTTATCGCGGGATCTTTCTTCAGCCTTCCACCGAACCCTGAGAAGCATTGGGTATGAACTCGAAACCACTGAGGAAAAAGCCAAGCCGGGACGCGAGTTGCAGAGCAAGATCGGTGAGTGTCTGCAGAACCGCTGTATGCCGGTGTTGTGTGGAGTTGAGCAGCTGAGTGCCGACGGCTTTACCGCCTGTGCCGGCTCGCTACAGGATGTAGGGCTTCTGTGGCTCTCTCCGAATGCCGGAATTGTCGAAGGGGCGCTGGGACGTTTGCTCGACACTAAAAGCCCTTACCTCGCCCCGGCCGCCGACAACCTGGTGCTGGTGGGGCTGCGCGAAGTGAGCGAGCAGGAGGCGGAGACTATACGCCGGCTCGGCATCACTGTGTATACCATGGAAGACATCGATTCGCTGGGTATATCCGCGGTTTTGCGGAAGGCCCTGCAGCGGGCGGTCATCGGTACCCGCGGCCTTTATGTCTATTTTGATGAACGGCTGGCCGACGGCGGCCAGGAGGGGCTGACGAACCGCGAAACCCATCTGGCTATGGAGATGATTGCCCGTTCCGGCTTCATGCGGGTGCTGGATGTCTCCGGCGCACACACCGGCGGCCGCAGCGGGTCAAAACTGAAGAAGTTTGTCGCTTCCGCCCTCGGTAAGCGTATCCTCGGGCCGTGAAAACCGTGCAGAAATATGATCCGGAAACTTCATCTTTGCCAGCAGCTCTTCCATTTGAGAAAGATGCAGCGGAACACCGACCCGTTGGGCGAGGTCATGGAAATGGGAGTTCCAGTGCAGATTTGTCCAGAGCGGTTCGGTGCACATTTTGATAAGTGCTATGTCATGGCGTATATACGCCGTTTCCAGCCAGTCCAGTGCTTCGGCATCTCTCCCGAGAGCATGGTGAGCGAGGGCCACAAAGTAGGCATCTTCGCCGGTGCGATTGAACTCCTCGACCGATTTGTTAACAGCTGTTTCGGCTGCCGATAGGTCGCCGGCATAACTGCGGGCCACAGCAAGGTCGCAGAGGCTCACACTGTTCTGCTCTAGTGCTGTTTCGTATTCTGCGGTACGGACTGCGCTTTTGAAGTGCCCCTGGGCCAGTAAGACCAATGTAATGAGTCCGTTTACCAGATAGTGCTCCGGATACAGTTCATCGATGATGTTCAGCAGGCGTATACTTTTATCGAATTCTCCGACCATCCGGTAGTATTTAGCCAGTCGGTAGTTCACTGCAATATCCACCGGCTGCAGCTCCTGTGCTTTCTGCAGGTTCCTGTACGCCTTTTCGAGCCTGCCGCGGATCATCAGAAGCTCGCCATACCATAGAAGAGTGTCGGCATGGTCTGGAGTGTGCGACAACGCCTGCTGGAAGAGGTGTTCGGCTTCATTTAGGTTCCAGTCCCACTCCACCTTTTTGCCGGCCAGCACCATGAGTGCCCGGCTGTGCCTGGGGTCACATTCGAGGGATCGCTGCACCAGCCGCTCTATTTTTATCTTTTTACGTTCATTCACCCGGGCGTCCACCCCGTACCCACCGAGAGAAAAGAAGGTGAATGCGAGTCCGGAATACGCATCTGCGCACTGCGGGTCGATGTGGCTGGCCCGGCAGTAGTATTTACGGGCTCGGAGTATATTCCCGTCACGGTATACGCTTGACCTGAGGGTAAGGTCCGCCAGCATGCAGAGTTCCTTGGCCCGTCTGGCAGACTGAAACGGTGTCTCGCTTTCTATTTCGCTGTACGTGTGTCGGGTCAGTTTTTCAACTGCAGGTAGTGTTACCTCCTGATAGAAGCGGTGACTTTGTGACGGCGTCTCTTTGCGGAAAAACAGCGGAGATGAGGGGCTGAAAGCGGAGAAGGAGTTGTGTAGTCGTTGCTGTATCTGCGGCAGCAAAGCTGTGGTCGCCTGTTCGGGGTCAACACCGAGCTCCTTTTGCAGAATATGCGCACACAGGCGATATTGCCGCAGGGCTGCTTCGGCCTGACCGCTTTTCAAATATAGTCGAATCAGAGCCCTATGTCCGTTTTCATTCAATGAATCCAGATGGAGGAGTCTGCGGGCTGACGCTATAGCTGTATCAATATCATCAAGATAATCGCTCATTATTATCAGCTGTTCCAGATTCGTACAGAGCATCTGCTGCAGAAACTCTGAGTATAAGAACTGCCAATCATCAAACAAATCGCAATCCCGGAGAGAAAACCCGGACATGAAGTCATCAGTATAGAGTGAGATCAAGTCTTCTAGGCGGCTTTTATACTGCTGTAGCGACCCGATCGAAGGATGTATACTACTCTTTTCCATCGAATATTCGAGGCTTCGCAGATTATCTGAGCCGGATTGAAACAGGTGTGCATCTACCCATAAGTGCTCAAGGTTTAGCGGCCCCACCAGTTTTTCGTCTGTTGGGAAAATTGTTGGTGAAAATGTTGATCTGATTTCGTAGATCACTTTGCGAAGATTCGCATGTGCATGAGAATAGTCGTTATCCGGCCAAAACAGGGATGCCAGGCGGTCACGGGTGAAGCTTTGCTGGTGGGTTGTAAGATAGGCCAGAATGCCGAATGTCTTTTTTCGGCTGATGTGGACGGGGGTCTGCTTAATAAGAATACGCGGAGGGCCGAATAGAAACAGCTTGATACTGTTTTCATCCGTTGTCATACTAAAATAGTATACCACGATAGTTCAAAAGTGAAATATTTTTAAAAAGTAAATGTAGTAGTGCTTGACAAAAAAATGAGAATGAAGTAGAAATTACACAACAAGTTTCGAGAAGATTTTGAAAGGAGAAGACACATGATGAGTGCTATTTTGTTTGTCGCTGCCCCGACTGTAGTAATCAATAGTACCGGTGTGTCTGTACCTGTCTGATATATAATTTGTAAATATCGGCCGCAGTCCATCGGGATTGCGGCTTTTTTTTGCGGAACCGGGTGTTCCGCAATCGTTGGATGAGCCGCGGGAGTATACGTTGTATGCCTGCGGCTTTTTTTTCGGGTCGCTGTACTCCGCTCAGAAGAGAGGTGAGTGCAGGATGAGTATGAACAAGGAGGTTCAGGATGTTTAGTTCAGACCTGGAAATTCAGAAGTTTGCCGATGAGCAACACAAAGATCTTCTCAGAGCTGCCGAGCAGCACAGAAGAAGTCGTAGCAACAGGATCAGCAGCCAACGCAAGCTGCGCTTGTGGGTGGGAAACCAGCTGATCGTGCTGGGAGAACGCATGAAGGGGGAAGTATAAACCATGACCTGCGTTTCGTTTCGACAACAGCAGTTGTCCGGCATGCCGGACGGCTGCTGTTTTAGTATGACATATCGGCAATAG
>JAASTM010000104.1 GCA_021767325.1 Spirochaetales bacterium | reverse complement strand
CTATTAGGGGAACTGAGGCATTCGGTTACAAAACTCAAAGGAGTCGGCCCCCGTACCGCCGCGCAAATGGCGGGTATGGGGGTGGTTTCGGTAGCCGATCTGCTGCTGCATGTTCCCCGGGATTATGAAGACCGCTCGAAAATCATTCCTCTGGAGGCCGGGTACCAGGAGGCAACTGTCAATACGATAGTCGAGGTTCTGGCCCACGATTTCTTCGGGTCGGGCTATAAGAAAACACTAAAAGTATTCGTCAGAGATGAAACCGCCACCGGTGTACTGGTCTGTTTCAACCGGAATTTTCTGCAGCAAGTCTTGAAGGTGGGTCAGCAGTTTTACCTCTACGGACAGTTTGCCTATCGTTTCGGTGAGCTGCAGTCTACCAGTTTTGAAGCCGAACCCTACCCCTCTGACAACTCGAAATTCGGCTCGATTCTGCCGGTGTATCCGCTCTCCGGCAAACTCAATCAGGCGGTTATGCGCAAAGCGGTACAGGACGCCCTGAATACCTATGGCCGCCACATCGACACCGAGCTCCCCGAAAGCCTGCGCAGCCACTACCGCTATCCGGATAAACGAAATGCCATTGCCCAGCTGCACTTTCCCGATTCTCACGAAACGGCGGCCGGGGCCCGCCAGGCGCTGGCCTACGAAGAGCTGCTCTATTTTCAGTTGGTGGTTGCCCGGCGGGCGACCGCCCGCAGCCGCAGCAGCCGCAGTCCGCAGATTCTGCCGCAAAGTCTGCAGCAGCGCTGCCTGCAGCAGCTTCCCTTCAAGCTGACCGCCGACCAGCGCAGCGTTCTGAAGGAGATCAAGCAGGACCTGGACAGCTCGAAACCGATGGGACGGCTCCTGCAGGGTGATGTGGGGGCAGGTAAAACCCTGGTAGCCTTTCTCTCAGCTCTGCCGGTGATCGAAGCCGGCTATCAGGTCGCCTTTCTGGCACCCACCGAGCTGCTGGCCCGCCAGCATGCCGAAAAGGCGGCTGCCCTGCTGGAGCCGCTGGGGGTAAGAGTGGCCTTTCTGAGCGGTAATGTCGACAAGAGCGCCCGCCGGCCGCTCCTGGAGGCGCTGAAAGCCGGAGAGATAGATCTGCTGATCGGTACCCACGCGCTGTTTACCAAAGATGTGGTCTTCGCCACTCTGCGCTTTATAATTATTGACGAACAGCACAAGTTTGGTGTGGAACAGCGGGCTCAGCTGGTTGAGAAGGGATCTGCCCCCGACCTGCTGCTGATGACCGCAACCCCCATACCCCGCACCCTTACCCTCACCTTTTTCGGCGATCTGGAAGTCTCCTCCATCCATACCATGCCGCCGGGCCGTAAACCGGTCATTACACATCTGGCCCGGCAGTCCAACGCCGAGAAGGTGTACAGCGCCGTGCGCCACGAGCTGCAGAGGGGACATCAGGCCTACTTCGTGTATCCCCTCATCAGCGGCAGCGACCGAAGCTCCCTGAAAGACGCCGAAGGGGCGGCCGAACACCTGAGTACGCAGGTATTTCCCGAGTTCGAAGTGGCACTCATCCACTCCAAGATACGTGAAGACGAGAAACTGGCCCGGATGCACGCCTTTTCCGAAGGCAAGCTCGACATCCTGGTGTCAACCAGTGTAGTGGAGGTGGGAGTCGATGTAAAAAACGCTACCTGCATGGTCATCGAGCACGCCGAACGCTTCGGTCTGGCCGGACTCCATCAGCTGCGCGGAAGGGTCGGCCGCAGCACATTACAATCATACGCCTTTCTGGTATACTCCGAAGAGCTGACCGAGGAGGGTAAGCAGCGCCTCATGGTAATGAAACAGAGCAGCGACGGTTTTTTTATCGCTGAGGAGGACCTGAAAATTCGTGGTCCCGGAGAGGTAACCGGCACCCGTCAGTCCGGATTCATGCGCTTGAAATTCGCCGATTTAGGCGGCGATCTCGAACTGCTGGACAAAGCCCGTAAGGATGCCTTTCGCATCATCAAGGCCGACCCCGGCCTGCTGCAGCCCCCTCACAGCCATATGCGCAAGGTATTGGAGTGCTGCCCCCCATTTCCGGAAGACGCATTGAGCGGCGGCTGAGGGCGCGAGGGATGATACATCAGCCCCCGTAAAACCAAAAACGCGCCGAGAAGGAGCAGAGAAGTGCGAATAACAGGCGGAAGCTACCGCAGCCGCAGGATACAGTGCCCGCCGGGAGTAATCAGACCGGCCATGGACAGGATGCGGGAATCGATGTTTTCTATCCTCGGTGATATTTCCGGGCTCGCTTTTCTTGATCTGTTTACCGGGTCAGGGGTAGTGGGAATCGAAGCGGCCTCCCGGGGAGCCGAGCCGGTAGTTTTGGTAGAGAAGGATCGGCGTAAAGCCCCGGTCATCCGAAAAAACATATCTTTCGTAGAGAGCGAAATCAGATTAGTGCTCCAGCCGGCCGAGCGCTACATCGCCGGCGGCGGACCGGCACTGCAGTTTGATATCATCTACCTCGACCCCCCCTTCAAATACGGACAAAAGCTAAAGCTGATCGAGTCGGTGGCCGGCAGCGGCCTGCTGGCTCCGGATGGTTTGTGCTTGATCCACCACCCCACGCAGGAGGAGTGGCCTGATCAGATCGGGCAGCTGGTGTGCAACGATGTGCGCGGCTACGGCGGCTCGACCCTGCGCTTTTTTTCCACACCTGACCAATAATCGCCGCCGGGAAATCCCTTTCCGCAAGCCCGCGGTTTTGGTATAGTAAAAGCAAGCGCCCCCCACTCTGTCTGAAGGAGGAATCCGTGATAGACTCACGCAAGAGATATTTACAAGTACCGCAGGGGACCGAAGGGGTCCACCTGGAAGAAGCGTACCGCCACCGGCGAATTACCCACGAACTGTTCCAGCTGTTTACCCAGTGGGGCTATCTTCCGGTCGAAACACCGGTGTTCGATTTTTACGACATCTACGAGCCGCTGCTGCGCAGCAGTACCCGTGATGTGTATCGCCTCATCGACCGCGACGGCGATCTGCTGATGCTGCGATCGGACATAACCCTGTTCCTGGCCAAACAGATGGGACTCTGGCTGCGGGAGGAGGATCTGCCGACCCGCGTCTGTTACGCCGATACTATTCTGCGTCATCAGAGCGCTGAGGATATCTCGAAAAACGAGTTCTTTCAAACCGGAGCCGAACTCATCGGAAAGGCCGGCAGCGAAGCAGACCTGGAAGTGCTCCTACTGCTGGAAAGCATCTTCATCAAACTCGGGGTACCGGCCAGTATTCATCTCGGTTCGCACCAGTTTCTCACACTTGCTCTGAAGGATTTTGACGAGGAAGAGTTGAAACTGGCAGTGAAGGCGATCAGAAACCGGGAATACAGCCGGCTGCGGTCAATGCTCGCAGCCCATTGTTCCGAGCGCCGGGCGGAGGTTCTCACATCGCTCTTTGCCTTTATCGGTACCCGCGAAGAGTTCCTTGCAGAAATCAACCAGTATGAAGGGATTCTGCACAATGAGGAGATGGAAGCGCTGGAGTATCTGGCCGAATTGGTAGAAGAGATGGAGAGTCTCGGCTACGCCAGAGACATCCGGATAGACCTTTCGGAGGTCGGCGCCCAGCCGTACTACACCGGAATAGTGTTTCAGGTGTACCAGGCCGGCCTGGACGATGCAGTGGCCTCGGGGGGCCGGTACGACAAACTGCTCAGCCGCTTTGGGTTCGACTGCCCTTCGGTCGGCTTTTCGATGATGCTCAGAAAGATCGAGGATCAAATCGGCGACAGATTCGGTCTGCCGGAGAATGTGGTCAAAGTAGAAGGAAAAACCTTTGCCGAGGCATTTCGGGCAGCCCAGAAGGTTCGGGAAGATGGAGGGATTGCAATACAATGAATACCAGCACAGCTGAAGCACCGCTGACCCTGGCGCTGCCGAAAGGACGCCTTTTCGAGCAGGTACAAGAGTTTTTCGCCGGTAAAGGCTTTCACTTCAAATTCGAAAAGCGCAAACTAATTGCCCATGACGAGAGCGGTTTACTGAAAATTTTTCTGGTGAAAAATGCCGATCTGCCGACCTATGTGAACCACGGGATTGCCGGACTGGGAATCTCGGGTGAGGATGTCCTCTATGAAACCGGTCTGCGCTTTTTCAAACTGATGCAGTTCGACTTCGGTTCGACCGAGATGTGTCTGGCGGCGAAAAAGGGCTACGGCCGCCCCGATACAATCCGCACCGTTTCGGTGGCCACTAAATTCCCCCGCTTCGCCCGGGACTATTTTTATAGCCAAGGTGTACCGATACAGATAATAAAGCTGAACGGTTCGGTTGAGTTAGCACCGATCCTTGGACTCGCACCGTATATCGTCGATCTGGTAGAGACCGGCAATACTCTGCGGGCAAACAACCTCGAGGTGGTCGATACACTGAAGAATATTGACGTGCATCTTATATCGAATCCCTCGTACTACAAGCTGAACTACCGGCGAATCAATCGTTTTGTAGCAGCGCTACGCGATAAGGAGTGAATATATGAGCAGTCGTCTCGTAACTATTGAAAGAACTACCCGCGAAACCTCGATAACACTGAGTCTGGATTTCGATGCACCGCAGCAGTCCATTAGTACCGGATTACCCTTCTTCGATCATATCCTCACCTCTATGGCGTATCACGGCTTTTTCGGCTTGAGTATCAAGGCCGAAGGCGATCTGGAAGTGGACGCTCACCATTTAGTAGAGGATGTGGGCATAGCTCTGGGTAATGCCCTGAGCCAGACGGTACAGCAGTACGGTCATGTGCAGCGGTACGGACACAGCATCATTCCCATGGATGAGGCGCTGAGCGAGGTGAGCGTAGACGTAAGCGCACGCCCCTACCTGGTCTACACTGCCGAATATCCCCAGGAGTACTGCGGAGAGTTCGCCACTCCGCTCATCCGGGAGTTTCTGTACGCATTAGCCCACAATGCCAAGATAAACCTGCACGCGCACTGCCGCTACGGCGAAAACAGCCACCATATGGCCGAAGCCCTGTTTAAAGCCCTGGGCCGGGCATTCATGAGCGCATATCAAAAGAGCGACCGTGGTGAGCCGGCTTCCACTAAGGGCGTACTATAGCGTGCAATAAATACGGTATTATAGACTTTTTTAGTAAGAATTGATATATTCTAAGTTAGAATTGGTGTTTTGAATGATATTGCGTTTCAATCCCATTTCTATTATATTACACTTTGACTGTAAACAAGAGAATGAAAAAAGAAGATGCACTGAACCGGATGCCCCGGGAAGGATTCCTCAAAATAACTCCTTCCGGCAAAAAGCCTTTGAGTCCGGAGCAAAAAACCGCCCTTATTCGAAAGGGAAATGAGTTTTTTAACCAGGGTGACATAAATACTGCTAAACGCATCTTCATCACAACTGGCTACAGTGATGGATTAGAGAGGGTCGGCGACTATCACCAGCAAAAGGGTGATATTCTGGAAGCCTTGCGGATGTACTGGATTGCCCCGGCCCATGGGAAGAAGCAGCAGCTCATTGAACAATGTGCAGCTTTAGTGCAGTATTGGATCAATGAGAAAGGATGATTGAAGATATGAGTGAATTCGAAGAAAACTCTGCGATTACCCCTGAAGGACTAACAGAAGAACAGCTGACGCAGATATCAGAGCTTTCCAAACGCGGATACCAACTGCTCAAGGAAAACATGGTAAAGGAAGCAGAAGAAAGCTTCAATCAGATATTAAACATTGATGATACAAATAATTATGCATTAGTCGGTCTGGGCGACGCAGCCCGTAAAAAACACGAATACCGCAAAGCCATCGGATACTACCAGAAATGCCTGGAAAACCACGCGGGAAATAACTATGCCTTGTTCGGATTAGCCGACTGTTACAAGGCTCTGAACCGATACAATGATGCCATTAAGATCTGGGAACAATACCTTCAGCATGATGACAACAATGTGACTGTGCTCACCCGGGTCGCAGATGCATACCGTAAAGTAAAAGACTTTCGCCGGTCGAAAGAGATCTATTTGCGGGTACTGGAAATAGAACCCGACAACCCGTATGCGCTGATCGGTCTGGGCCATCTGCACTACGACTTCAGAGAATATGAAGAGGCCCTGCATTACTGGGAGCGCATGCTCGAGGTCAAGCAGGACAATGTAGATATCCGGGTTCTCACCAGCCTCGGCAACTGCCACCGCAAGCTGAAAACCTACGACAAGGGGTTGAAATACTTCCAGCAGGCCCTGGAGCTCGAACCAAACAATTTCTACGCACTGTTCGGCCTGGCCGACTGTTTTCGCGGTTTGAACCGGCATGAAGAGTCGCTGGAATACTGGCACAAAATTCTCAAACTCGACCCCCACAACAAGGTCATCCTGACCCGGGCCGGTGATGCTTACCGCAGCATGGGCGATTACGACAATGCAGAGGAGTACTACCACGCTGCCCTTAATATTGAGTTCGATATGTACGCAATTCTCGGACTAGCCCTAATCAACAAAGCCAGGGGCAATTACGAGGACGCCATCGACAGCCTGTACGGTCTTCTGCGCAACGATCCCAAGAACCACCGGCTGTATACCGAAATTGCAGAGTGCTACATGGCCCTCGGCCAACGCCATAAGGCCATTGAGATACTCAACGAGTTCCACAAACAGGGCATTCGCAATCCATATGTTGCCAAACTACTCGAACGCCTGCAGCAGGGCGGCAACATCTAATTAGTACGGAGTCTATGACCGACACTCACACCCCCAATCCCGATACGTCACTCTGCGGGTTGCTGCCGGCGGAGCTCAGCGAGAAGCTCGAAATCTCGCCGCGTTTTCGCGGTGACCAGCTGTTTCAATGGATCCACCAGAAAGGCGTATCAGATTTTTCACAGATGTCGAACCTGCCGGCGGCACTGCGTGATCAGCTGACTGAGCAGTACTCCGCGGCCTCGAGCTCGCGGGTGGACACCGTGCACGAGGATGAGGACGGAACCGTAAAGGTGACAGTTCGACTGCATGACGGAGCTCTGATCGAAGCGGTTCTGCTGGGCGATGAAAGCGGCCGTAAAACCGCCTGTCTGTCCAGCCAAGTCGGCTGCGGCCTCGGCTGTACCTTCTGCAAAACCGCGACCATGGGCTTTATCCGCAACCTTTCAGCCGGCGAAATCGTAGAACAGTTTCTGCACCTGAAGCAGCGTTACGGAGATATTGCCAATATTGTCTTTATGGGAATGGGCGAACCGCTGCTCAATTTTGATGAAGTGGCCCAGGCCATAGAAGTGCTGCACCATCCCGAGGGCCACAATATCGGCATGCGTAAAATAACGATTTCCACCAGTGGTATCCTCGCGGGTATCCACAGACTCGCCGATGAGGGGCCGCATGT
>JAASTM010000103.1 GCA_021767325.1 Spirochaetales bacterium | reverse complement strand
TGCCCGATGACATCGCCGATCTCGAAGCAATGTCCGGCGTAAAGCAGTATCCTGTTCGCATCAAATGCGCCCTGTTGGTCTGGAACACTGCCGAACAGATGTTAAAAGAATCTCAGGAAAGCGCCGGGCAGGCTGCGCCGGCTGAGAACCAGGGCTCCGAAGGCGAGGAGTGAAGAAATGTACAGCAAAGAGGAGCTTTTAGAAAAAGTACAGCCGGTTGAAGACCCTGAAATCGGTTTCTCCATAGTGGATATGGGGCTTATCTATGAAATCTATCAGGACGAGGAGTGGACAGTACATGTAAAAATGACTCTGACCACTCCCATGTGCCCGATCGGTCCGACTATCGGTGAAAATGTAAAAAACACACTCCTGGCCGATTCCCATATTCCGGATGTAGAACTGGAGTGGGTGTTCAGCCCGCCATGGGATCCCAGGACCATGGCTAATGAAGAAGTAAAGTGGGCTATGGGGATTTTCGACTAAAACCGCCGGAACTCAACTGAATCCGGCCGGCTTGACAATTTTCAGTACGCAAATACACTACAGAAAAATACACAAGGAATAACTATGGCAGAAGGCGATAAAAAGGTCATTTACTCTATGATGAGGGTGAGCAAGTACCACGGGAAGCGTGCGGTACTCAAAGACATCTCCCTTTCATATTTCTACGGAGCCAAAATCGGCGTACTGGGGCTGAACGGGGCCGGAAAAAGTTCTCTCCTGCGGATCATGGCCGGTGTAGATACTCAGTTCGAGGGTGAGGCGGTTCTTTCTCCCGGACACTCGGTCGGATTTCTGGAACAGGAGCCCCATCTCGAGGCCGGTAAAACCGTACGGCAGATCGTGGAGGAGGGGGCTAAGGAGACGGTCGAACTCCTGGCGGAGTACGATAAAATCAACGAAAAATTCGCCGAGCCGATGGAGCCGGATGAAATGGAGAAGCTGCTCGAACGGCAGGGCGAGGTGCAGGAGAAACTCGATGAGATGGATGCCTGGAACCTCGATTCCCGTCTGCAGCTGGCAATGGACGCCCTGCGCTGTCCGCCGGAAGATCAGGTGGTCGATAACCTCTCCGGAGGTGAGCGCCGCCGGGTAGCCCTGGTTCGCCTGCTGTTGCAGCAGCCCGATATTCTGCTGCTCGATGAGCCGACCAACCATCTGGATGCCGAATCGGTGGAGTGGCTGGAACACCATCTTCAGCAGTACTCCGGTACGGTTATCGCAGTTACCCACGACCGGTATTTTCTCGATAATGTCGCCGGCTGGATACTGGAACTGGACATGGGGCAGGGTATTCCCTACCGCGGCAACTATTCGTCCTGGCTGGAGCAGAAGCGGCAGCGCCTCGAGTTGGAGGAAAAGCGTGAGACCGAGCGGCAGAAAACCCTCAGCCGGGAGCTGGAGTGGATACGGATGGCTCCCAAGGGACGTCAGGCCAAGAGCAAAGCCCGAATAAACTCATATGAAGAACTGCTTTCACAGAACCAAGAGCAGCGCCAGAGCGAGCTGCAGATTTTTATCCCGCCGGGGCCGCGGCTCGGTGATATTGTAATCGAGGCCGATAAAGTCAAAAAGGGGTACGACGACCGCCTTCTGGTGGAGGATCTTAGCTTTTCGGTTCCTCCGGGGGCTATCGTGGGTATTATCGGACCGAACGGTGCCGGTAAAACCACCTTGTTCAGAATGGTTACCGGAAAAGAAAATCCCGACAGCGGCACTCTCACGGTTGGAGAAACTGTAAAACTGGGGCATGTAGACCAGATGCGCGAGGCCCTCGATCCGGAGAAGAGTGTGTGGGAGATGATCTCTGAGGGGAAGGAGGAGATACAGCTCGGCAAGCGTACTATGAACTCACGCGGATACGTTTCGAGATTCAATTTTCTGGGAGCTGATCAGCAGAAGAAGGTCGGGGTTCTCTCCGGCGGTGAGCGTAACCGGGTTCAACTGGCGATGATGCTCAAAAGCGGGGCCAACTGCCTCCTGCTGGACGAACCGACCAACGACCTGGATGTTAATACTATGCGGGCATTAGAAGACGGGCTACTCGAATTCGCCGGATGTGTGATGGTCATCTCGCACGATCGGTGGTTCCTGGACAGAATTGCTACGCATATACTTGCCTTTGAAGGGGATAGTTCAGTACGTTGGTTCTATGGAAACTATACCGAATATGAGGAGGATCGCCGCCGACGTTTGGGCGCGGAAGCCGAAACACCGCATCGGGTAAAGTATCGAAAGTTGACGCGGGAGTAGTACTATGAGTAGTTCAATGAAGACACTGGCATTTGGCGAGGTATTGTGGGACATAATTAGAGGCAATGAGTATATCGGAGGGGCTCCCTTCAACCTTGCCTCCCATCTCGCGGAAATGGGAGTCGACTCGGCGATGGTATCAGCGGTAGGTGATGATGAGCGTGGAGGTAGAGCTCTGAAGGCGGTGAAGCAGAAGGGGGTGAATGACCACTTTATTGCAACCCGGTCAGATCTTCCGACCGGCACTGTTGAGGTTGAACTGGATGAAGCCGGAAAACCTACTTATGACATCCGGGAGGGGAGTGCCTGGGACTCCATCGTATTGTCCGAATCTCAGATGAGGGCGATTGCGGCTGAGAAGTGGGATATTCTTGCCTTCGGTTCTCTCGCCCAGAGGACCGAGAACAATCGCAGGGTTCTCGCCGAAGTGCTCGAAGCCGCTTCACCAAAAGAGGTCTTCTGCGATGTTAATCTGCGACTTGACTATTATTCCAAAGAGATAATAGCGCAATCCCTCGAGCATTGTACGATTCTGAAACTGAACGACGAGGAAGTGCCGGTTATCTCCGATCTCTTGTATGGAAGGGAACTGCTCGGAAGAGAATTCTGCGATAAAATGGCTGAAGAGTGGGGTATACACACCACTGCGATCACCCGCGGAAAAGACGGTGCTTCAGTGGGCAGAGGCGATCGGTACATTCATGTTCCGGTGATCGATGTGAATGTGGTAGACACGGTAGGTGCAGGCGACAGTTTTTCGGCAGCCTTTTTGTTCGGGCTCTATTACACCGATGACATCGAGAAGGCCGCCAATCTCGCCTCCCTGGTCAGCTCATTTGTCGCCTCCGAAAGCGGTGCTATTCCCGAGTACGATGAACCGGTAAGAAAGGCAATTGAAAGGGTCCACCGCGAGGCAACCGAAAGCAGCGAATGAAGCGAGTAAAGGGCTCGATTAGTCGAAAATAATAATGGCTGTCATAATCAGCGGGGTGTTACCAGTATTCTTTATACTGTGGCTCTCCTGATCTCCGGTGATCACCACATCCCCCGGCCCGACTGCCTTTACCCCGTCAGCCTCCTGTACTTCACCTTCTCCCTCCTGAATGAGGTAGTACTCGGTTTCACCCTCATGGGTGTGCTGACCGATGCTTGCTCCGACCGGCAGGTCTATTCTGGCCATCAATCTGCCGTTCTTGATTTTATCTTTATCAACCAGGTGGGTAATGGTGATTGTGCCTTCCCCACCGCGCATCTGCTCTTTCAGCTCCGTTTTCATTGCATCTCTTTTGTTGATCATTTTTAACCATCCTTAATTGATTTTATTTTTATGGCTTTATTTTCTGGGCGGAAAATCGTAGTGCCGTTCAAACAGCTCTTTGACCTGGGCGGCCACTTTCTCCTCATCCGGCCCTTCGACTTTTATTTTGACTTCATCTCCCTGGACCAATCCGAGTGAAAGCAAACCCATCACGCTGTTCAGCTCGACGCTGAAGCCGTTTGATTCCGCGGTAACATTACCTTCGTATTCACCGATTTCCTCTATTATAACCCCGGAGGGGCGAACATGGATTCCTGCCTGATTCTGCACGACTGCGGTCTCTTCTACCATAGAAGGTATTGTAATAGAAAGAAACTGATATTTGAATTGGTAGTGAGAAAAAGCGTGCAGTTTTTTTGTTAATTCTCGCTCTCAGTGAGCGAAAATTGTGATTGACGGTTTGATGGAAAGCGGTTCATGCTGTAGAGAATGAAAACAAAGCTCCTTATCAGACTCATAATCGTGCTGATATTGATAACCGCAGCAGCTCTCTGGTATGGCTGCAACCGGGATAATTCCGGCCGGGAACCGGGCCGTATCAAAATCGGCGGGACGAATAGCTGGCTGAAGGCCCGCGAAGCTCCCCCTCAGAGACTGCTGAAGCAGGCTGAGAGCCGGGTTCAGTTCTATGAACAGAGTCTGAATGACGAAGGGGAGGACTCCCAGGTTTTGAAAATCAATGCAGCGGCGGGGGAGCGGCCGGTGCGGATTGATGCCCATGTGTTCGAGATCCTAAAGAAGAGTCTTAGCTTTGCCCGCTTGTCGGACGGACGTTACGACCCCAGTGCCGCCCCGCTCTATGAATTGTGGCACAAGAGTAGCATAGAGAACCAAACCCCCAGCCGAACTCTGGTACATTCCATGCTCGAGCAGGTAGATTACAGAAGGATTCGTACGAATGAAGGCATGCAGCATGTGTTTTTACCGGATAAACGCATGCGGATAAGCATGCAGCCCGGTTTAGACGGGTTCGTAGTAGATAAAATCGCCGAGCTTCTGCACCAGAACGGAGTGGCCGACATCTGTATCTCCAAAGGAATCGCTCGGCGGTCAATCAACGGTAATTCGCAGTTCACTTTTAACGAAGAGATACTGTACGAGAATATAACTGAACAGTCAGAGCCAGTCTGTACCATGAAGAATCTAAAGGCCAGATCTCTGGTTTCGCTGTATGCTCAGCAGCACCTGCTGATCGATCTGACTTCGGGGTATCCGGTGGAGAACGGGCTCATCTGTCTGGTGAGTACTGGTCCGGAAGCATATGCAGCTGAAGTGCTGGCCTTTATGGTGGCCACCGGAGAGTTGAACAGCGGGATAGCTCTGGTTGAAGAGATGCCGTTTTTTGAGGTACTCTGCATTACTGACCAGCAAGAAATAATATGTACGTCCGGGCTCGAGCCGCATGTGAGTGATATTGATTCTGAATATACACTGCGTGTTTTTAATTCCCGGGCAGAAGAGGATATTCACGATGAACGAATCGCTTATCTCCGGTCGGTGGTACCGTTTGGAACTGCCGATGGAAAAAATATTTTACGCTGAATACCGAGTCGAAAACAGCGGAACGGAAATAGCCTGGTTTCTGTTTCTGGACGGCTCGCGTAAGGAGGCTGATGACATAATCCCGTACCTCACATCGATCATTGAGATCGAAGCCCCGGATAAAAGCCGCACTTATGATATCCGTGATTACATGGATGAAGAATAAGGGGGATAGGTGACTTCGAAGCGGGTCGACAGGATAGCCCTGTGTGCGGCATTATCACTGTTTTTATCAATAGTTGAACTGGTTATTCCTAAGCCGATTCCCTTTTTCCGACTCGGACTGGCTAATCTTCCGCTGCTGATAGCTCTTACGATGTTTTCGCGGCGGGAGTTTGTCCTGCTTATACTGCTGAAAATATTCGGCCAGGGAATAGTTTCAGGCACTCTCTTCTCGTATGTATTTCTGTTTTCAGCTGCAGGGAGTATCGCATCCGGTCTGGTAATGCTTATCCTCAGGAGATGGTACCCCCTTCGCATTTCCCTGGTGGGAATTGGTGTCTTAGGGGCCTTTGCCAGCAATACGGCGCAGCTCTTATTCGCTTCGGCCTTCATCTTCGGCCGCAGTACTTGGCTGATTGCCCCGCTGTTTTTGCTGGTCGGAACCATCACCGGGACTGTACTCGGCTGGCTTGCCGGGTACCTGCTGCAGCACTCCCGGTGGTTGCAGGTGATGCCGCTCCCGCAGCAGGAATCCGATTACGCGGACAGAGCCACCGGCCGGGATTCAGATGAACCCGTATCGCCACTGCTGCGCCTGATCAGCGGATTGGTGATGATACCCCCGTTTTTACTGCAGACCTCTATTCCATTCAAGATTATCCATATTCTCCTGTACGGTCTGCTGTCGGTGTATCTGGGGAAACGGGTGCGCATTATGCCCGGAGTCTTAATCGTTGTGGCGGTCACCGCAGCCCAGCTGCTCACTCCCCTAGGGGAGGTTCTGCTGTATATCGGCTCTTTTCCGATTACAGCCGGCGCCCTCGAACAGGGACTCGAGAGGGGACTCAACTTGGTGGGATTGGTCTATTTATCGCGATATGCCGTTTCGCCCCGTCTGCCGATTCCGGGCAGACTCGGCGCACTGCTCTATCGTGTGTTCTTCTATTTTGAAGAACTGACAGCCTATAGAATAACCCGGGATCGCAATGTCGGATTCAAGCAGAATATCAAACTGGCTCTGCACGGAATCGATGAGTTTCTGCTCCAGCTTGCTGCTCCCGGAAGAGAGGCGACGGCCGCTGCCGGTGGAAGCACTCAGCCGGTACTGGGCGGGGCCGTTTTCGTACCGCTGGCAGCCGTGGTCCTGCATTGGGGGCTCTATGCCGCGGTTCTGCTATTACAGATAAGCTGGTGAGCCTGCAGGACTCCTGCATATTTATGTAAAAAGTGTGTAAAACCGTCGCAGGTGTATTGACACATCAGAACAGTGCTGATAGCGTTCACTTTAACAATAGACTTTTGTAAATCGTAGGAGATTACAGTATGCAGAATGCAATAATGAACATGATGATCGCTATTTCCATTTCCGTTGCCGCCCTCATCATCATTATTATTGCATCCAGCCTGTCACTCCTGATTGCCAACCTGCTACTAAGCCTAATCGGTATTATTATTCTACTAATTAGTGGAGCTCGGGCTGAGTTCCATTGTTCCTGCCGTAGTAATACGGCCCCTGCACGCTGTTAAACAGCGGCCCGCAGCGGGAATAAACAGGAACAGTGAAACAGCCTCGACTCATCCGACCCTGGTTATACGTATATACTTGGAATAAGTATACGTGCAGCCGGGGCCCGGTCTAAGCACGAGTCGATTACGTTCACCGGATTCATTCCTGTTTTCTCCTCTGCGGAAAGAAGAGATGTTTATGAGGAGGAGATGATGAAAGGTGCAAGAATACTGGTCGAGTCATTGAAAAAAGAGGGAGTCGATACTCTGTTCTGCTATAACGGCGGGGCGGTTATTTCGATTTTCGATGAGCTTCATACCCATGGAAAGGAAATTCGGCTGATTCAGCCGCGACACGAACAGGGCGGCACCCATGCCGCCGACGGTTATGCCCGCTCCACCGGGAAACCCGGAGTAGTACTGGTAACTTCCGGTCCCGGAGCCACTAATACCATTACCGGTATAGCCACCGCGTACATGGACTCGGTCCCGCTGGTGGTATTCACCGGTCAGGTGTCCACCGGGATGATCGGAACCGATGCCTTCCAGGAGGCCGATACC
>JAASTM010000102.1 GCA_021767325.1 Spirochaetales bacterium | reverse complement strand
CCGGCTCGTCCGGGGGATCAAGCGACGACACACTGACCGCTCTCAGCTTCGGCCGCTGGGAGAACTGATTTTATATATAGCATTTTTACTAAGTTGCGTCGACGCAACTTTTTTGCTGCACTCTGCAGTAGCACAACCACTGTAAAAGCTATAACATTAGCTTTGTCTCATCCATAATCCATACGGAACAGGAGATTGAAGCACATGAAAGTAGTCACACACCAGACCCCCAAAGGCAGCATATCCCACTGTACCTTTCAGAAAAACCCTGCCATCAAGACCACATCGGATTTTTTGGACGTCCTCGGCAACAGTTCAAGCCAGACCGTTGCCATACATAAGGAGTCCCTTACCCACGACTTTTATGACCTAAAAACCGGTATTGCCGGAGAGTTTCTTCAAAAGGTATCCAACTATGGCCGGAGGCTGATGATCCTCGGCGATTTCTCCGACTTAACCAGCCAAAGCCTCCGGAGCTTCATCCACGAAAGCAACCGCGGCGGCACGGTACTGTTCGTACCGGATATAGAATCGGGAGTGGCACTGCTGAGCTGATGTAAACGGAAACTTATTGTATCCCCTCACGAATCACGTGATAGTCATTCAGATCTACACCGGCATTTCCAATTAGATCACACCGCCACCTGCCAGCCCCTTGTAGATCGGGGCGGATTGGCCTATTCTGCAGTCAATGAGCGCCACGGCCGTTGTATTAATTCTGCTCTCCGCTTGCATGCATGCCGGCTGGAACTTTTTCAGCAAACGGCTCTATCCCACTTCAGAAGTCTATATGACAGCCTTGGCGGGAGGCGCGCTGATCCTCTTGCCGCTCATCTTTATCTACTGGCCTGCTTTACAAACGTTCCCTCTTCGCGTATGGATGCTACTGCTGGGGGCGGGATTTTTCCAGGCGCTCTATTTTTCCGGTTTGGCGGGAGCGTATCGGCACGGGGATCTGTCCATCGCCTACCCGGTTGCGCGCACGCTGCCGGTCCTGCTGGTCCTGATCATTTCGTATCTCCTGGGCCGGGGCGGGCAGATAAGTCCGCAGGCTGCGGCGGGTTCCGTACTCATCGTTATTGCAGCCTTTTTTCTGCCCATGCGATATTTCGGCGAGTTCCGCCTGCGAAACTACTTCAATTTGACAAGCCTGTTCGCGCTCATGGCCGCCTTCGGTACGATGGGCTACTCACTACTTGATGATTTCGCACTACAGCTGCTGCGTGCCCCGAAAGTACTCGGAAGCTCAATAAGCATACTTGAAATTTCCTATCTCTACCTCGCCCTCGAGGCGGTGACCTCGGTTCTATGGATGGTGCTTTTTTTACTCGTTGATGTAAAACTACTATCAGCTGATTCTCCCGATCGATCGAGAACCACTCCAATCCTGCCGTCGGTACTGATGGGACTGATGATCTATGTCACCTACGGGCTCGTGCTCATGAGTATGGCGTATGTGGCAGATGTAAGCTATGTGGTAGCTTTTCGTCAGGTAAGCCTGCCCATTGGTGTCCTGCTCGGGCTGCTCATCCTTCATGAACCGGGCGGCTGGCTCCGTTTCTCTGCAGTTGTTTTCATGGTCGCAGGTCTCATACTAATCGCAACGGGATGAAATCGAGTGTAGAGTACTTCACATAAAGCTAAGCAATACTATATAGTATTTTTTCTAAGTTGCGTCGACGCAACTTTTTTTAGAATATCCGCCCATCCCCCAAACTAATGGTATAATACACCTCCATTGCAACTGAGTCCTATATGAAATCCCGGTAATCGGATAAACCAAAGGAGAAAGCGTGGGTGAAATATTCAGAAAACTCAACCTGAAAAATCAAAAGGAAATCCTAGTACTAAACGCGCCGGAGACATTCGAGTCAGAGCTCGCTTCACTCGATAATCAGGTAGTCATACGTCGAAGTATAGAGAGCATCCAGGATATCGAATTCTCGCTGGCTTTTGTAAGAACCCAAAATGAGGTAGATACCCTGGCAAAGTCCATTTCGCAGAAGGCGGTAAGGGATGCAATTGTGTGGTTTGCTTATCCCAAGGCAAGTTCCAAGAATTACACCTGCGATTTCAATCGAGATACGGGCTGGGAAATATTTGGCGAGCTCGGCTTCAAAGCGGTACGTCAGGTTGCAATTGATATAGACTGGTCGGCACTCCGCTTTAGACGGATAGAATTCGTTAAGTCTCGCAGTACAAGTAGGACACCACATGATAAAAATAGCACATAATATGGGGATATTCCGGAGGTGAGCCTCCGGCTTTACAAAAACTTCTAAACACGTTTTGATTAGAGTTATGTCCCGTTTTTGCAGATTGATTTTGGCCGCCACTCTAACGGCCGCTCTTGTGGCCACTCTTCTGAGCGCATGTTCGGCGGCCCCCGAGCGGCCTGAATACCTGATCCGCCCGCAGTTTGTCAACGGATATACGGGCAGCGTCATTCATAAGCGCATCCTCGCCCGGGATGAACTCTCGCGGGTAGAACGGCGCACCGGCGTACGGCCTCAATCCGGACGGACTTTCTATATCCTGGAATCTCCGGATGAAACGCAGGAATATATCGCCAAACTGACCTACCTCGAGTTTGCCAATGAAGATGCCGCTCAGTCAGCTCTCACTAAAATCAAAACGGAATCTCCGCATGCACACCGCGAGAATGCGGCAGTCATAATAATCGAAAGCAGCAACCCGGCCATCGCCCAGCGGGTAACAGAGAAGTTGCGAATTACTGTGCTTCCCGCCGGCACCTCCGGTGTCGGCGGTGCTGACCAGGGAAACGCCAGCGAACAGTTCACGTATCTGCAGAAACACTCCAAGCAACTTACGGAGGAGGTGGGCCGAGACCTCCCGCAGGCTCGGGTGTATCTTATCGGCGAATCCCACGGGATTCGTGTGAACTCCGAAATCCGGGAGCAGGTCTTCAAATCTCTATACCACCACCGCGGGGTCAGGGCCCTGCTCATGGAAATGCCTTACAGTGCATCCGTTCTGTTGCAGAAGTATCTGGATACAGGCGATCGAAGCAGACTCGATGCGGTCTTCGAGCATATGCAGGGGACTCCCGCCTTTACCCGCGAGAGGAAACAGTTCTGGCGGAACATCCAACGGTGGAATTCAGCGCTCGCAGAAAGCGAGCAGATCCGCGTATACGGCATCGACATCGAGCATCAGCTCGAACACAGCGCTGCCCACCTGCAGAGTCTCTTTCAGCAGCACCCGCTCTCGGAAGTGCCCGCACTCACCAGTCCCGCTTACAAATTTCCCCACCTGCATGCACTTGAGGGGCTGCTTACAAATCCCCAGGACATCAGTTATGAAAAGGTAAGCAAAGCGGAATGGACAGAGATAGTTCAGCTGTCCCTGCAGGAACTGTCTGCTCATCCCCGGGCAGCTGCAGAGTGGCTCGGGGATGAGCTGCTCGGCTTTAGGTTGGTGCTGCAAAATATCCTGTATCGCTACCAGTGCGTAGAAGGCGGGACCACCGACAAGGCCTGGAACCGCCTGCGTGACGAGCGAATCTACCGCAACTTCCTCACACTCTACTCTGCCATTCCTCGGGGTATGCGCTTTTTCGGTCAGTGGGGATTGAACCACGTCTTCCAGCAAAGAGAGTTCGATGTAAACTGGTTGGCCGCCCGTCTGCGCCACAGCCCTGACAGCCCTGTCAAAAATGAAATCTGCTCCATCGCATTAATATACGAACAAGCCAATCAACGCTCTAAGCACGATCAGGTGACCAGCGGTTTTTCAAACTACCTGCCGATCAGCGGCGCCTTCTATCAGGCTGTCCAATGGAACCTAACCCTCTTTTCTCTCAACAGGCCGGATTCCCCATTTGACAGACAACTGCACTGGATGCTCACTACTCCGCCGCCGGAGTCCGGCGTTACTACCGATTTTTTTCAATACGCAATCTATGCCCGCTTCTCACCGGCCTCCCGAGGAGTGCGCAACCAGTTTTAGTAACAAGGGTGAAGATCATAAAATAATGTGAGTCGGTTTGTTTCATGGTACAATCCGGTGGACTGAGCTTTGAAAATATGTTTTGGAGAATACATGCACGCGACACAACTCCTGGATAAAACCCTCGCGCAGCTGGATGCTGCCGGCAGTAAGGCAGCATATGAGTATTTAGTATCGAATCTCCATCAATTAGAAGAGATGTCGGGACAGGTGTATAATTTTTTATACTGCTTGGCCGCGACTTCCGGCCAACCCGAGGCTGCACTCGACTGGCTGGAAACCGCGGTCGTTGAGAAAGGCTGCTGGTACCGGCCGGAAGTCTTCGATGATGAAGATCTGGACAGCATCCGTGGGAGCACACGCTTTACCAAGTACAAACGCCTTTCAGACCAGAAATATATGGACTCATTGGAAAGAGTTGAAACAGTCTGCACATGGGAAAAGAAGAGCGCCGACAACCTGATAGTGGTGCTGCATGGAAACCAGCAGAACAATGAAATCAGCAGAAAATACTGGCAGGATTTGAGTGCCGCCGACTATCAGATCGAGTGCCTGCAATCACGTGAAATCGACTCCTACCAACTATTCAGATGGGAAGAGCATGGCGACGGCCCGTTTCAGCTGGAGAAAGCGATCGCCTCAATCAAATGGGATGAATACAGCACCACCGTGTTAGCAGGCTTTTCAGCGGGCTGCAATACCATTTTAAGGGCGCTCACCGAGACCACGGTAAGATGTGATCGAGTAGTTCTGCAGTCGCCCTGGATACCCTCTATCGAGAATGATATCGATGGAAAGATCAAGACCTTGATTGAAAAAGAAATCGAGGTTTTACTCATATGTGGAGTCAAGGATGAGGAGTGCCTGTCGCTGAGCAGACTCTTCGCATCGAAGGCCCGCGAGCTTGGGCTGCAGTGCAAAGAGGTTTTCATAGATGATCTTGGTCATGCCTACCCGCATAATTTGGAATCGATTATTGAGGGGTTTTTATGGAAAAAGAATTACAAAAAAGATGTGTATTTTCACCCACCCAACGGGTCGAGTTAAAACCGGTGCATAAGAAATCGCAGAGAATTCTGGATATCGGCGGGGGCGGCGAAGGAATTATCGGCAAGCTCTACGGTTCAAGTGTTGTGGCAATCGACAAGCGCGCGGATGAACTCTATGAAACCAGCAACGACGCGTTAAAAATCGAGATGGATGCCGCCCAGATGGGCTTTCTCGATAACTCCTTCGATGTGGTGACCATCTTCTTCACCCTCCTCTACATGCCGGTCGATGTGAAGCAGGCAGTCCTGAAAGAGAGTCTGCGAGTTCTTAAAGCTGGCGGAGTCCTGGAAATATGGGATGCCTTCGTTCCTAAATACGAGCAGGGCGAGAAGGACATCTTCGTGGCCGACGTGGAAATCGTTCTGCCTGAAGAGACCATCCACACCCAGTACGGCTCGCTGATGGGAAAAGAGGCTCAGACTGATACACACATCAGAGACTGGTGCACAGCTGCCGGCCTGCAGGCGGGGGAATCGTTTGCAAACGATGTCTTCTTTCACCAGATTTTTCGCAAATAATACAGGTCAACTTTTTTGCAATTGCCGGCGGCCCTCTTTTGAGGTAATATCTTATCCAAAGGAACACTAATCGGAGGGAGCAATGACCACAACCACAATTGATTTCTTTAATTACTAATACTAAGAAGGAGTCAATTATGTCGTACTTTACATATCAAGGAAAGAATATCTATTTCACAATGAAAGGCAAGGGTCCGCTGCTCCTAATTCTGCCCGGGAATACCGCCAGCTCGGCCGCCCATGAGAATGAAATCAACTATTTTTCAGACAGATACTGCGCTGCATCCATAGATTTTCTGGGCACCGGTAAATCGGATCGTCTTGCGCAGTGGACAGTCGATTGGTGGGAGGCTGATAGCCATCAAATAGCAGCGCTTATAGACCACTTAGGATATGAATCAGCTGTGTTACTGGGCAGCAGCGGTGGTGCTATTACCGCCATAGCCACGGCAATCAACTATCCTGAACGGGCAAAAGCGGTGATTGCGGACAGTTTCGCTCTGCACTTCACCGAAGCCATGTACACCCACAACGTGCTTGAAGGCCGAACTAATCCGACTGAGCAACAGCGGATGTTTTGGACCGCTATGCACGGTCCGGATTGGCAGACGGTCATCGACAATGACAGTAAAATGATAAAACAGGTTGTTGAAAACGGCGGCGCGTGCATAAAGGGAGCACCGGAAGCGATAGCCTGCCCGGTCTTGCTGACCTTTGCAGAACACGACAGCTTCCTGCCGAATGTAAAGGATACTGCCGCCGAACTGGAAGCTGCAATTCAGGAGTGCGAAGTAAAGATCTTCCCGAACGGGGATCATCCCCTCATGTGGACGAATCCGGAAGGTTTCTTTGGATCGGTCGAAAGTTTTTTACATAGAATCTCACAGTAAGAGTAGGTGGGCTATTTTTTATAGCCCACCATTTTTCATAGATGCATGCGAAAAGGAGACAGGAGATGAGTACAGAAAAAAAAGCTCAAATAGAAGCGCTGTTCAGAAAGCAGGCCGAGAAAGACTCGAAAGTAGCCAATGCCTACCTGCTGGTTCACTCGGACAAACTGGATCTCCATCTGAATATCGCCGCGGGCTCAACCGGAGACGTGCCGGCGAATCCTCAGCAGCCCAACTATATGGCCAGCGTGGGCAAGCTCTTTACCGCAACCATAGTGAGCATGCTCTTTGAACAAGGCAGACTGAGCTTTGACGATCCCTTGAGCAAGTACTTGGACTCGGATTTACTGCAGGGTCTGCACGTCTATAAGGGCCGAGAGTATACCCAAGAGATTACCATCCGCCACCTGCTGAAACAGACCTCCGGCCTGTTCGATAACTTCTGGCCGCTGCTGAAAAAGATGCTCGTCGACGACTCATTCAATATTACCACCCGGGAGGCGATTATATGGGGTAAAACCAATTTGGAATCCTGCTGTCCGCCGGGCAAGAAAGTCCATTATACGGATACAAATTATCATCTGCTCGGTCTGATATGCGAACAGATAAGCGAAAAGCCATTCCACGAGCTCTTGCATGAACTCATCTTTACTCCGCTCGGCATGGAAAGCTCGTATATGCTCCACAAAAGCCACCCCGGTAAGGAGAATCAGTACCCCACGGCCAACTTCAGTATAGACAGGCAAGTGATCAACCATATACCCAGCTATGCCGATATCGATTACGCCGGCGGCGGGGTAGTGGCACCTATGGAGGATCTGCTTACCTTCATGCAGGCACTGGTCGCAGGCCGGCTTATCTCGCAGAAAACCTTGGAGATAATGAAAAATGATACCGGTCCACTCTACCCATCCATCGAGTACGGCTACGGCATTTGGAAGATAAAAACAATCCCGCTGTTGATTCCAGCAAAATACAGCTGTTGGGGATGTG
>JAASTM010000101.1 GCA_021767325.1 Spirochaetales bacterium | reverse complement strand
TTCCGGTCGATCTGCTCCTGGCTATAGGGCATGCCCAGTTTCTTCAGCACGGCGTTGGTCACTACGTTGAACAGCAGCCAGTTGTTCTGATGGTACTCCGCCTGGGTGCATTGATACAGGTAGTCGGCGACCTGCTGCTTCTCCGCATCCGAAAACCGGTCCCAGATGTGGGTGCGGGCCAGATACAGCGACCAGGCCAGCGAGGCCATCTCGACCAGGTGCTGGGCATAATCGACGATGTCGCCCCAGTACTCGGGGTGCTCCGGATTGGTACCGTTCAGGATGCCCCGGCGGTAGAAGTCGGCCACATCGTAGCGGCGCCCCTGCAGCTCGAAATCGGGCTCCCTGCGCTGGGACAGCCAGGGACCGGCCATGATAAAGGAGCGGGTAAAGCCCTCCAGCTCATCGGCCAGCCGGCCGTGATGGCTGCGGGGGCCGGGAATCAGCTGCCGGGCGGCCCCCGGCGAGCCGTTGTCGATGATCGCCGCCATCAGCTGAGAGAATATTTCCTCATAGTGCGCCCGGGTAAAACCCGAGTAGCGCGAGCTGCTGTAATCGAAGGGTGTCTGGAACTCGATGCGTCTCACTTCCGGCCCCCCTCAGCAGCGGCGGCGCCCTGTCCGTCGCCGGAGGCTCCCGCATTCGCTTCCTCGAGACCGAAGGGATTGTAGGTGGACAGGGGCCAGCGCCCCTGCGGCGCGACCCGGCCGAACAGCACGTCCCGGGTAGTGCGCAGCCCTTCGGGTGAGAGGTTGAGGTTGAGGACGATGCTTTTTGCCTCGGTAATCATTCCCCCGCTCGCTTTGATCTGATAGGGGGTATTGGTAATCAGTAGTACCGGATACCCGGCATCGATCAGCTCTTTGACATAGCTGTTCGGCGCCGCCGAGCGGTCGTAGAAATTGGTGCAGATAATCAGGTCCCAGCTGCCCTGCTGCACGAATTGCACCACTTTTTGATTATCCTCGTCGTTGCCGGCAAAATCGGTTTCGTAGGTCTGCAGCTCGGGCCACTCAGCTTCAAGCAGCTCGGAAAACAGGGCCGGATGGTCCCAACAGTCGTTGGGGCTTTTGACGCTGTTCAGCTGGTTGATCAGCAGTACCCGGCCCTCTTTTTTCAGGGGCAGTACTCCGAGCTCGTCTTTCGGTACCATGATGGCGCTGCGGGCCGCCTTTTTGGCAGTCTGAACTACGACCGGGTCGCTGAAGGGCGCATCGGCCAGTTCGGGTTCGGCCATTCCCATGGTGTCGAACAGGCCGTAGTCGTATTTCATCTTGAGTACCCGGCGCACTTTGTCATCCAGCTCGCCGGAATCTATCTTGCCGTCGTCAACCCACTTGCGGATGGTGTAGAACATCTCGCCGCGCCACTGGTTTTCAGCCTTCATCAGGATGACATCGGCTCCGGCGGCCAGGGCACGGGCACAGGACTCGCCCACTCCGTAGCGATCGATCAGCGCGCCCATGGTCATGCTGTCGGTGGTGATCACGCCCTCGAATCCCAGTTCCTTGCGCAGCAGATCGGTGACGATCGGCCGGGATACAGTGGATATAGTATCGCCATCGATGTGCGGGTACATGCAGTGGGCTACCATGATGGAATCGATACCGGCCTCGATCAGCCGTTTGTAGGGATACAGCTCTACCTCGTGAAAGCGCTTATTATCCACTTCCAGCTTCGGGCAGGCGTGATGGGCATCGGTGGCGCTGTCGCCGCGGCCGGGAAAGTGCTTGGCAGCAGCGATAACCCCGGTTTCTTTGAAGCCCTGCAGCATAGCGATTGCGTATTCGGCCACCAGGGCGGGGTCGTCGCCGAAGGCTCGGCGCCCGATCTCCGGGTTCTGCGGGTTGATGTTCACATCCACTACCGGCGAATGAATCATGTCCAGGCCGGCGGCTTTCATCTGCAGACCGACTGCCCGGGCAACCTCATACGCTAGCTGCGGATTACCGGAGGCGGCCAGTCCCAGATTGGAGGGAAACTGCACCACTCCGCCGCGGCTGTAGTCTTTGCTGGTATCGCCCTCCTGGTCTACCACCATATGCAGCGGAATCCCCGGATTGCGCACCGCCGCCAGCTCGCGCAGCTCGTTCAGCATTTCTACGAACCTGGCCGGACTTGCATAGGGGGGCTCGCCCGATTTGGCAATTTTCTGCAGGGAGGGCACGTAATCCGGTCCCAAATCCTGCTGCTTGGCCCGCTCATCGCTGAAATAGCGAAAAATCCGGTAAAAAGGAGATAATCGGACCCCTCCGCACTGATACCTTGTAATCGCTTCGCGCAGGTCGTTGGTGATGGTCGTACCCGACATACCTACTACCACACACTGGCCTATCTTCTGTTCTACGGACATCTGTCCGACTGTTTTCTCAATAAATTCTTCTCTGGTCACACTTCTCTCCTTCCGCACTTCATCTGTCAGTAGTTCCATTGGAGTTCTGTACTATTTTCTGTATACTTAGAAGAGGAGCGGGGGCTGTAAGCCTCACACTTGCCGGCCCCCGCCTTCTTACCAGGGGGTAAGAACTTTTCTTATCCCCTGTGTTTTAATAATTCTTCATCGGGTCCCAGTCCGGGAAGATGAAATCTTCCTTGTTCACATCGGCACCTTCCGACTGCGCCTTTTCAATATTACGCTCGAGCTGCTCAGCCATCTTTTCGTTCCAGGCCTGAGCTTCTTGCAGGAAGTAGTCCTCCCCTTTCAGCAGCGCGGCGCTGTAGATCTCGCCGATGCGCGGTGAAACCGAAGGCCACTGTACCTTACCGGCATCAGGATTCTGGGTTACCGGTTCGGGGTGGTTCTTGACAACCTCATCGGCAATTTCGAGAAAGCGTTTCTGATACCAGGTTGCATTGCTGGTGTCGACTTCCTTGTTCCCGGGGAATACGCCGTTCTGATCGAAGTTGGCTTTCTGGAACTCTTCGCCGTGCAGCCATTTGTAAACCTCGGCGGCAGCTTCCGGATTTTCGCTCTGTGAAGACATGTACACAGATCCCTTGGCCAGACTCATGTAGCGATAGGAGCGGCGGCCGCTGTCGGGAACCGGTACGTAGGCAATGCCGAAATCCAAATCTTCATAGCCCATAGAATCCCAGGTGCGCGGCATCCAGGTTCCGTCGAGGTAGAAAGCGGCCCGGTTTTCGCCGAAAATGCTGCGGGCAGCCTCTTTTTTCATAGAACTCCAGCCGGGAGCTACACTGCCGTCGTCCAAGAGGCCCTTGAGCAGGCGGTAGACTTCGAGATGGTTATCATTATCAACCTTGAACTCCCCATCGCGGTAATCGAATCCGGGGCGGCCGTAGCGGATGTCGCCGGAAGCGGGGCAGCCGGTGGTCAGGAAGCCCTGCAGGGGTCGTTCCATGCCGTTGCCGACTCCGGGAAATGCGATCCCATAGTATTTGCCATCGCCGGCTTCGGTAATCTGGCGGCACACATCGCGGAACTCTGAGAAGGTTTCCGGCATGTCCGTTTCAGGGTCGAGGCCTGCCATTTCAAACACGTCTTTGTTGTAGAAAAGCAGTCCGTGTAGCTTTACAAAACGGTTTTCGAACGGCAGGGTGTACAGCTCGCCGTTGTACTCCATGATTCCTTCTTGAAACAGGCGCTGATCGAACTGCGCGAGGAAATCGTCGCTGAGATAGTCGCCAACCGGTTGAATCCAGTCCTGCGCGATGTAGTCCATGGCGCTCATTTCAGGTGAAAGCCAGAACAGATCCGCAGCCTGACCGCTTTTCAGAGACAGGGGCAGGGTCTGCTGATACTGATCCTGGGCGTAGGTCTCGAAGTTCACTTTGATGTTCGGATTTTCGGCTTCGAACTTTGCCGCCTGATTTTCGAAAAACTCCTGATTCTCCTGCGACCAGTTCCAGACGGTTACCGTCACCGGACCGGCTTGTTGTTCGGTTTCAGCCGCCTCTTCCTGGGCACCTCCTGCCCACAGAGCCGGAGCCATTAGCACTACGAGTGCTACCAAAAGGATGATACTTTTCTTACGCATCACATCTCCTCCTTAAATTTTTGTGCATTTATCCCTTCACTGCTCCCGCTAATCCCTCTATGAAATAGCGTTGAAACAGGAGAAATACCAACATCATTGGTAAAATCGATATCGAAGCCGCGGCCGCCATGGCCGCCCAGTCACTGGAAAACTCTCCCACAAAGGCATACATTCCCACACCCAGGGTTCTCAGATTGGGCCGGCTGAAGGTAAACACCAGGGGAATCATAAATGCCTTCCAGGCCCCGATGGTATTCAGAATGGTCACCGTGCCGATAATCGGTTTGGCCAGCGGCAGCATAATGTGCCGGAACTGCTGCCAGAAGTTGCAGCCGTCCATCGCCCCGGAGTCCTCCATTTCTCGGGGAACCCCGACATAAAAGCCGATGAACAGGAGAATGGCAATAACCAGGGTTTTACTGGTGTAGGCCAGGGTATAACCGATACGGCTGTTGAGCATGCCCAGCATGTCGGCCAGCTGGAACAGGGGAATAATCGTAGTAGCCCGGGGGACCACCGTGGTACCAATGAACAGCAGCATAATCAGCCGCTTACCCGGAAACTGAAAGCGACCCAGGACATAACCGCTGGTCGACCCGAGAAAGATAATCAGGGCTACCACACTCACCGCAAATATTACGGTGTTGAGAAAGTAGATAGAAAAGTTCGAAGTGGTCCAGGCGCGCACGTAGTTGTCCAGCTGAATGGGATCCGGAATAAGGCCGGCACTGTTGTTCCACATCTGCGCATTGGTCTTCAGACTGGCGGAAACCATCCACACGATCGGGTAAATCCATATGATACAGAGAACAGCAAGTACTATATGCAGAGAACTGCGGCGCAGAAACCGTCTGAATGCATCTAAAGTCGTTGTATTAGCCATGGTTGCCTCTCCCCACGATCTTGCCCTGCATTGTGCCGACTACCATTATCAGCAGGCCGAAGAGGACGGCCACTGCCGAGGAGTAGCCTATCCGCGGTGCGGCGGTGCTGAAGGCGTTGCGGTAGATGAAAGTGCCGATTACATCGGTGGAAAATGCCGGCCCGCCGCCGGTCATCGCCATTACTATGTCGAAGACCCGCAGTGACATGACGATGCCGAGCAGGGTAACAATGATGATGACCGGTTTCAGAGCCGGAATGGTTACGAACAGAAAGGTCTGCACCGAGTTGGCCCCGTCGACTTCCGCCGCTTCATACAGCTCTTTGGGAATGGTCTGCAGACCGGCCAGCCAGTAGATAATGTACTGCCCCGAGTAGTGCCACACTTCAACCAGGATTACTACCAGCAAGGCCAGATTCAGATTACCCAGCCAGTCTACCGGCCGCTCCAGCACACCGAGGTCCAGCAGCATCTTGTTGAGGGGACCGTTCCAGGGATTGAGAATAAAGGTCATAACAATGCCGATGATCGCAGTTGAACTGACCATCGGTAAAAACATGCCGGTACGGTACAGATTGCTAAACCTCAGTTTCGGGTTGTTGAGCATGTAGGCGATGATCAGAGTCAACGGCAGCTTGATTGCATTGTTGACCACTACAAATACAAATGTATTCTTAAAGGCGTTCCAGAAGTGGGAATCCCCGATCAGATCGCGATAGTTCCGCAGCCCCACATAATAGCTCGGCCACTCGCCGATTCCGTTCCACTGGAAGAAAGAGTAGTAAATACTGGCAACTATCGGCCACAGTATAAACAGGAGAAACACAATCATGGTTGGAAGCATGAAAAGAGCGATCCACACATGGTTGTGCCCTTCAGGCTTTATAGCAGCATTCATGCACTATCCTCGTTCAAATGATGATACTTTATGGTAGCACAATATGTTTATTTGTCAACACTTTTTTAATAATTATATAACACAATTATATTTTTTGTACCGTACAATATTTAGAAAAGATTTGTCCGAATTTAGCAGGTTTTTAGGAAATCAGCGATTGGAAAGGTTTTACTGTTTTACAAATACCGATTTGCGAATGACCATTTCGGTTTTGAGGGTCTTCTCGAGGTATACCGGAGCCCTACCGGCCATGAGCTCTTCCATGATAGCGTAGCCCTCATGCACGAGGGAGGAGCGGTTGACCCGCAGGGTGGTGAGCGGGGGGCTGGCAAGATTGCTAGCCATGATGTCGTCGAAACCGACTACCGAGAAATCTTCCGGAATGGAGCGCCCCGCAGCATTCAACAGTGCGTACAGGCGCAGCGCGGATACATCGTTGTAGCCGAAGGCGGCAGAAAACCCGTCTTGCAGGTATTCGTGCAGCTGATCGACTGTTTCGTGATCATGCGCATCGAAGGCGAACTCCTCCAGCCGTATGCCGGCATCGCCCCAGCTCTTAATTGCCGCCTCGAGCTGATTGTAGCGCCGGTAATAGACCTCGCTCTTCTCGAACTCCTTGGAAAAGGCAAACAGGAGCTTTTTATGACCCATACTGACCATATAGTTGAGTAGATCGCCGATTTTATCCTCTGAAATGAGGACTGAGCCGAACTTTCCCGATGCCCCTTTGGGCAGACTGCGGTTAATCAGTACGGTCGGGATCTCGTGCTGTCCCAGATAATCGAAGTAGCACTGCGGCAGACTCCCCTGTACAAAGAAACCGGAGGCCTTCAGGGCCTTCTCTTTGAACTCTTCGGGTACCTGCTCGACACTTTTATCGTAGATGATGAAATCCGCATTGATCTTGTTACTGTTCATCAGCATGAAGTATGAAAAGTAGATATCCCGGCTGTGGCTGTTCTCGGGGTTCTCCTGGTCGGTGAGCCAGTGACTGCGTGTGCGGTCGACCAGCATGCCGATATAACGGGTGGGTGCCTCTTCATACGGAATAGTGACCGTCGACCCGGCCCCCTGGCGCGGCTGCAGATAGCCGAGACTGGCCAGATACGCGGTAGCCTTATTCACGGTTTGAGGGTTTACACCGTATGTTTCCGACAGCTTGCGGATGGGCGGTATTTTTTCACCAACCGTATATACCCCGGCAACAATATCCCGCCGGATGATATCGGCGATTTCCAAATATTTGTGTTTAGTGTGTGACTGCGTTTCCATCACTCAAAGTATGAAAGTAAAACGGTCATTTGTCAACTAAAATATAACACAATTACTATTTTTTATTTAATTGTATGTTACAATTTTTATACACATACGGTGCACCGGCGGTCAGCCAGAGCCCGACTAAGAAGTAGCGTATGAGGTCGGCCACCATAAAGTCGGCCGGAAACAACACAGCAAACAGCTCCTTGAGCCCGACCCGGATGGCTAACAGCAGGCCCAGCCCTGCGATCAGTTTGAGCGCCTGCAGCCACCAGGCAGCCTGCACTTCGAAATGGATATAGCGGTCTTCCAGCACATATCCCAGCCAGAATCCCAGCAGCGCGCCAAAGGGTTTCACGTAATTCTCGTCCTTGAAGAGGAACAGAC